>JBOFWM010000125.1:0-69285 GCA_051653625.1 Lachnospiraceae bacterium | reverse complement strand
AATCAATCATACGTTCAATCGTATGTTCTACACTTGTTGTATGCATTGTTGATAACACTAAATGTCCTGTTTCAGCAGCTGTTATTGCAAGACTAATGGTTTCATAGTCACGTAATTCACCAACAAAAATCACATCAGGATCTTCACGAAGTGCTGCATGCAATCCATTTTGATAGCTTAATGTATCAATCCCAATTTCTCTTTGATTTATAATACATTGCTCATGACAATGCAAATATTCAATTGGGTCTTCTAACGTGATGATATGTCCTGCTCTATGATGATTCATATAATCAATAATAGAAGCAATTGTTGTTGACTTTCCAGAACCTGTCGGTCCAGTTACTAAAACAAGACCTTTCTTTTTCGAATATAAGTCCATTACAGATTTAGGAATTCCAAGTTTTGTAATGTCTGGTATCTTAGTTCCTACTAATCTTAAAGATAATGTAATGGTTCCTCTTTGTTTAAAAATATTAACACGATATCTTCCAACATTTGGAATTGAATACGCAATATCTATTTCACCATATTTTTCCAAGTGCTTTTTTTGCTTTTCTGTCATCATTTTAAATGCCATATCTTCCGTATCACTTTTTGTAATACGTTCTTGATTCATAGATATCATGGTTCCAAATACTCTCATTCTAGGAACAATACCTACCGTAATATGAACATCACTTGCCAAAGCATCATTAGCTTCTTTTAATATATCGTTAATCAGCATATTCTTTTCTCCTTCGAAGTAAGTAATTCATTACACTTTTTCTAATTCGTTTTTTAATTTTTTTAGTGCTTTTGTCTCAATTCTTGAAATATAGCTTCTTGAAATACCTAATTTTTCTCCTATTTCACGCTGAGTAAGTTCCTCAATTCCTTCTAACCCAAAACGTAAATAGAGTATTTCTTTTTCTCTTTCATCTAGACATTTATCAATAATATACTTTAGTTTTTGGATACAATCTGTAATATACATTTTTTCTACAATATCTTGTGATTGTTGCTCAATAATATCTACTAGATGAATTTCATTTCCTTCTTTATCCTTACCAATTGGTTCAAATAAAGAAACTTCTCGTTGACTTTTTTTTCTCGTTCTAAAATACATTAAAATTTCATTGTCTATACAACGAGATGCATATGTACCAAGCTTCGATTGTTTTGAAACATCATATGACGCAATTGCCTTAATTAAACCTATCGTTCCAATGGAAATGAGATCTTCCATATCCACGTCACTACTTTGATATTTTTTGGCAATATGAGCAACTAGTCTTAAATTCCTCTCGATCAAAACTTGTTTTGCACTTTTTGCTTCCTCTTGATTAGAAGATTGAAATTTTTCTAAATAATATACTTCTTCCTTCGCACTTAATGGTTGCAAAAATGTTTTCACTTATTGCCCTCAGTTCTCATTTACTATACATTAGTCTATGAGAGTGGGACTGTGAAAGTGCCTTTCCTAAAAAATAACTTTTATTTTTATAATCTTGGATCTAAAAAAGATAAAAATACTTGATTACTAATATCAATTCCTTGTTCCGTTAAGAAAATGGATTCTGTTGTTTCTTCTAATAATTCTTTTTCTTTTAATTCTCTTAGTTGTTCTCCAAAATAATCATCTACTGTATGGCAAAAAATCTCTTTAAACTTCTCTTTTGAAATTCCTTCCATCTTGCGTAACCCTAAAAACATAAATTCTTCTATTTGCGCTTCTTTGATTAAGGGTTCTTCTTCTACTATAACGGATAAATCTCTTTGATTTTTATCTATATATGCGACAAGATCTTCTTCATTGCGAAACCGAATATTTTCAACCATTGAAGATGCGCCTAATCCAAATCCCACGTAATCTAGGCGTTCCCAGTACACAAGATTGTGTTTACATTCCTTTCCTTTTTTTGCATAATTTGATATTTCATAACGCTCATATCCATGCTCCTTCAAGAAAGATTTTGTAAAACTATAAATCGTTCGATCTTCATCTTCTGTTAAAAGTGGCAAGCGATTGTTTCCCTCTTGTAATTCATACCACTCATAAAACATAGTTCCTTCTTCTATAATCAAACTATAAGCTGAAATATGTTCTGGATTAAGACCGACAATGGTTTGCAATGTTTTTTCATAACTTTCCACACTTTGTCCTGGCAGACCACTCAAAAGATCAATATTAATATTGGTAAATCCTGCTTTTCTCGCATCTTCATAGCAAGAAAGGAATTCCTTATAAGTATGAATTCGACCAATGGCCTCTAATTCGTCATCTTGTATCGATTGCAACCCAATGCTTAAGCGATTTATTCCATGTTTTATATACTGACAAAATTCTTCATATGAAGCTGTCTTTGGATTACATTCCATGGTAATTTCAGCATTCTCTATTAATAGAAAATGAGAGGTAACACAATTCATAATTTTTGTTACCTCTACTGATGTTAAAAGAGAGGGTGTTCCACCCCCAAAAAATATTGTTTTTACAAAACGGTTTTTGTATTTTTTACTCTCTCTTTCTATTTCCATGCAAAGTGCTTCTACATACAAAGATCTTTCTTCTTTTGTTGCTTCAAAAGAAAGAAAATCGCAGTAGAAACATTTTCTTACACAAAATGGGATATGGATATAGATAGAAAGAGGTGTCTTATCCTTAATTTTCATCTAATTTCAGAACGCTCATAAAGGCTTTTTGTGGTATTTCCACATTTCCTATTTGACGCATTCTCTTCTTCCCTTCTTTTTGTTTTTCCAACAATTTTTTCTTACGGCTAATATCTCCACCATAACATTTTGCAAGTACGTCTTTTCTCATTGCACGAACAGTTTCTCTTGCAATAACTTTTCCACCTACAGCAGCCTGAATTGGAATTTCAAATAAGTGTCTTGGAATTTCTTCTTTTAGTTTCTCACACATTTTCTTTCCACGTTCATATGCACTATCTCTATGCACAATAAAAGAAAGTGCATCTACTTCTTCTTTGTTAATTAAAATATCTAATTTCACTAACTGTGAACGTTCGTATCCTTTCATTTCATAATCAAAAGAAGCATATCCTTTTGATCTTGACTTTAATGCATCAAAGAAGTCATAAATAATTTCATTTAGTGGAAGTTCATATTTCAATACTGCTCTTGTTTCTTCCATATACTCCATCCCTAAATGACGTCCTCTACGTTCTTGACAAAGGCCCATAATTGGTCCAATAAATTCTGTTGTTACCATGATTTCTGCAGACACAATCGGCTCTTCCATATAATCAATTAATGTTGGATCTGGCAAATTGGAAGGGTTGGTTAATTCAATCATTTCTCCATTTGTTTTAAAGACTTTATAAATAACACCTGGTGCCGTTGTTACAAGGTCTAAATTATATTCTCTCTCTAATCTTTCTTGAATAATTTCTAAGTGGAGTAATCCTAAAAATCCACAACGATATCCAAATCCTAACGCAATAGAAGTTTCTGGTTCATATTGCAAAGATGCATCGTTTAATTGCAATTTTTCTAAAGCATCACGTAAATCTGGATATTTTGCACCATCGGCAGGATATAATCCACAATATACCATTGGATTTACTTTTTTATACCCTGGAAGAGGTGCACTACAAGGCTCTTTCGCATTTGTTACAGTGTCTCCAACTGCAGTATCTTTTACATTTTTAATAGATGCCGTAATATATCCAACCATACCTGCACTTAATTCCTCGCATGGTAAAAATTGTCCTGCTCCAAAAAATCCTACTTCTACAACTTCTGTAGTTGCATTTGTAGCCATCATTCGAATTGGAGTACCACGTTTTACACTTCCCTCCATAATTCTGCAAAAGATAATAACGCCTTTATATGGATCATATACAGAATCGAAAATCAATGCCTGTAATGGATTGTTTTTATCTCCTTTTGGTGCTGGAATTCTTGCTACAATTTTTTCTAAGACTTCTTCGATTCCAATTCCATTTTTTGCACTAATCAACGGTGCATCTTGTGCTTCAATTCCTATCACATCTTCAATTTCATCCATAACTCTTTGTGGTTCTGCACTTGGTAAATCAATTTTATTAATAACTGGAAATACATCAAGATTATGATCCAAAGCAAGGTATACATTTGCAAGTGTTTGAGCTTCAATTCCTTGTGCCGCATCAACTACTAAGATTGCACCATCACAAGCTGCAAGAGAACGACTTACTTCATAGTTAAAATCTACATGACCTGGTGTATCAATTAAATTAAAAACGTATTCTTCTCCATTTTTTGCTTTATAAACTGTACGCACCGTCTGTGCCTTAATCGTAATTCCACGTTCTCTTTCTAGATCCATATTGTCTAAAACTTGAGACTGCATTTCTCTGCTTGTAAGCAATCCTGTTTTTTCAATAATACGATCTGCTAATGTACTTTTTCCATGATCAATATGGGCAACAATACAAAAATTACGAATATTTTTTTGTTCTATATTTGACATACTATTTTAATTCCCTTTCTTTATTTCCTACTCTATTTAGATAAAAATATTAAAATATCGACTACCATTTAAAACAATCAAAAGAATAGATGCACCTAAAATACAAATCCCTATACCTATACTAATTGCATCTTTTACCTTAAATGGGCGTTCCACAATCCATGTTCTTTTTTTATATTTTCCAAATCCACGAAGTTCCATGGCATTGGAAATAGTTTCTATTCGATTGAGACTCGACATAACTAATGGGAATAAAATGGAAATTGCATTTTTAAGTCGTGTCATAATCTTATCTTTTTTACTAAGATCAATCCCTCTTGCTTGTTGTGATTGACTAATTTCTTTAAAATCTCGCTGCACATCTGGAATGTAACGAAGTGCAATAGATACTGCATATCCTATTTTATAGCTCACTCCTATTTTATTTAAACTTGCTGCAAATTCACTTGGATTTGTCGCCATAATAAATAATAAAGCTACTGGAATAACAGCTAAATATTTTAAGGTGAAATTTAACATGTAAAATAATTGTTCTAGTGTGATGCTGTATCTCCAAAATATATGAAACAATTCATGTCTCGTTCCATATACACTAACACCATGTTCTGGCGAAAACACATAGATTCCAACCATGTTAAGACAAATTAATATCACCATAAATACAAGGGCAAATGCAATTTCTTTTCCTTTTATTTTAGATATCTTAAATAAGATACATCCAAAGACAAACATAAAAGCTAAAATTCTTGTGTCATAAGTAATCATTGCTGCTATGCTCCATAATAAAAAGAACAATAATTTTGTTGTCCCTGTTAATTCATGAATAATAGATTTTTTTTCAATATAAGAAAGAATTGGTGCCATTATACTTCCTCCTTGTTTTGAATCTGTCTATCTAATTGAATGAATTTATAGATAAACTCTTCTTCTTTTAATCCACACATTTTGGCCAAATCATACAGTGATGTTTCCTTTAAACTTGCTTGCTTTAATAATGGTAGATTTGCAAATAACTCTACTGGTGTAATGGTATCAAGTAATTTCCCTTTTGAAAATACAAGGCATCTAGTGGTATATTCTAATAACAAATGCATATCATGTGTAATCATCATAACAGTAATACCTTTTTTATTTAATTTTGTAAGAAATTCCATAATCTCTGTATAATGTCTATAGTCTTGTCCTGCCGTCGGTTCATCTAAAATTAGAATTTCTGGATTTTGTACTAAAATAGACGCAATTGTCACTCGCTTCTTTTGTCCATAACTTAATGCAGAAATGGGCCAATTTCGGAATGGATATAATCCACAAATTTTCAAAGTATCATGTACTTTTTCTCTGATTTCCTCATCCGTAAATCCTTTATCTAAAAGGCTCATTGCAACTTCTTCAAAAATCATAGGCTTACTAATCATTTGATTTGGGTTTTGCATTACATAACCTATAAATCCAGCTCTCTCTTTAATCGTTTGCTCTTCCATATTATTTCCATGTAAAAAAAGAGTTCCCTTATTTGGATGTTCAAATCCACATAGCAATTTTGCAAGAGTCGACTTTCCTGCTCCATTTTTCCCTACAATTCCTAACATTTCTCCTCGATATACGGAAAAATTAACCTCTTCTAAATTTGTAATATCTTCTTTATATCCAAAACTCAGATTTGAAACGTTTAATATTTGGTCAAATTTTTTGTCTTGTTTTTCGCACAATTCATTTAAAAACCATGTTTTTACTTGCATTATTTCTTGATCACTTAATTGTAACTCTTGTATTCTAGAAATAGATTCCTTTCCTTCTAAAGAAACACCCGCATATTTTAATGCTGAGATAAAAAGCGGTTCACGAATTCCTGCTTTAACTAATACATTTGATGCAAATATTTTTGATGGTGTATCATCACTTATAATTCTTCCATCTTGCATTACTATAATTCGATCTGCTCCCATATAAAGTGCATCTTCTAAGCGATGTTCAATTATGACAACTGTTACATCATGATCTTTTTGTATTGTGTCAATTAATTTGATTGCTTCTTTTCCTGCTGCCGGATCTAAATTTGCAAGTGGTTCATCAAATAATAAAATCGGTGTCTTACCTACTAATATTCCTGCAAGGGATACTCTTTGCTTTTGTCCACCAGATAATTCATGTGGTGCAAAGTGAAGCTTGTCTAATAAATCTACTTTTTTTGCTTCTTCCATTGTACGACTTAATAATTCTTCCTGTGATACCATATCATTTTCCATTGCAAATGCAATATCTTCTAATACCGTCATTCCAATAAACTGTCCATCTGTATCTTGTAGCACAGTTCCTACATAATTACTAAGTTCAAAAATACTAGAATGTTTTGTTTCAATCCCACAAATTTTCAAACTACCTTCATATTCCCCTAAATAGCTAAATGGATTAAGACCGTTTAAACAATGTGCAAGGGTACTTTTTCCACATCCAGAGGGTCCCACAATAATTACACGTTCTCCTGCATAAATATTTAAATTTATATCCTGTAATGTGGCCTCTGTTTGTATCTTATATTTATATGAAAAATCTTCAAATGAAATAACGCGTTCTTTCAATTTTACTCTCCTGTTAATACGGTGTTTTACATAACTATGACCGCCGAAAGCTCGACGGTCATAAAATCTTCGTTTTATTTCTTATGCTTCTTTGTCTAAGCTACCTTCTTTTGTAATTGTTTTTGCATATGTAATAAGCAAAATTGTTCCTACAATTGCAGTAAAGATTGCATTCGATATTGCTGCAAATGCACCTTGTATAAATATTTTTTCAACTGGTTCATTATAAATAAGAATATCAAGAGCTGGTGCAACTAAAATCCATGATACACAATGTGCAATTACTTGAAATACGTTAAATAATATAATTTGTTTTGTTCCAAATTCTCCAGATAATATCTTTATTTTATTCTTAGAAAATCCAACAATTAATCCAAATACTGCAGATGCAATAATCCAACTCCACCATGGTGCTCCCCATGTTAAATCAATTAATGTATGACCAATTAGACCTACTAATACTCCTACTGCAGGACCAAAAATAACACTAAACACTCCTAAAATTCCATATTGAATACTAACTGTTGTATTTGGTATTGGACTCGGAATAGATACAAATCTTCCTAATACAAAAAATAGAGCAGCTCCAATCCCAATTGCAACAATACTTTTAATTGATAATTTATTTTCTTCTTTCATTTCTTTCATTTCCTCCGCGCGTGTAATAATTTCCTTTCTTACTATACACTAAAACACCTTTACGTACAATATTTTTTTACGAAAGTACCATATCTAATACATGTGCAAGCGGTAAAAGTGCATTCCAAATTTCTTCTGTTGTATTTGTTTGTGCACCTAATTCCACTAAAAGTGTTTTTGCAGCCACATGCATATTATATCGGTATCCCTTCAAATAAATTCTTCTTGCAAGTCCTGGATAGTACTCATTGCATAATACTTGCATTTGAAAAGAAAATGCTAAATTATCTTCAATATAAGGATTTTCTAAATAAGAAATATCTCCCTGTTCTTTGGTACGACTAAGACCATTAAAAAACATCACTTGAGCCATAGGAGATTCTTGATTTTCTACAAGAAGTTTTTTCCCTTCTCGCATTTCATCTCTATGTAAATCAATGACAACTTCTATGCTTGGATTTTCGGCCAGAAGTTGTTCAATGCTTGGTAACGCTGTAGAATATGCATAATCTCTTGATTCTACATCATATTGTCCCGTATGATGCATAACACTATATCCATATTCTTCTTCTAAAATTCTTGCCAGCTCTTCTCCTGCTCCAAGAATTGTCGTAGTTGTATCTCCTGCAACTGAATCTGCAAATGATTCTTGTGAATGGGTATGATAAATTAAAATCTGTGGTCCAGACTCTTTATTTTTTACAATCGATAAATCTTTATCTTTTAATTTTGAAACTTCAAACCAACTCTCTTTAATCATTGTACTTGCATCTACTGCATAAAAATCGTTGATTAAATTATTCGTGTTTGCATAATAATCCCATTGATACTCTACTTGCTTTTCAGTAGCTTTCACAAATTGTGATGTATTTTCATTTTCTATGGATTCTTTCGTCTCTATTTCTTCCTGCTCATTTTGCGCTTGTTCTGCAAATGCTTGTTCTTTTGCTTCATTTTCTTCTTTTAGCTTTGTAGCAAGATCCTCTTCAAGTTTCATTAATCCTTCTGATTCATAATCAATATCTAAGTTCACATTTTCATTTTTTTCTTCATGACTTTCTTCAATCAAGAGAGCTGCTAATTCACTTTCTATTTCTATTGTAGCAGTACCATTAAAACTTCCTAATATATTCTCGTTTAATCCAAGGTAATAATATGGATTTTGTATCATAAACAATTTCGTTCGAACTGTTTGGTAAAAAAAAGTTTTTATGTCCCATGATGTTTTCATCTGATTTTTTTCCATCAAAAGAAAAATGGACAATAGGATGAGCCCTATCCATACTATTTTTTTTCTATATTTTTTTTTCTCTTTTCGTATTTTATTTGAACAATATTTAATATCCATAGACAAGTATATGCAATTTCTCCATTGTCCTATGCACTAAATATGTTCAAAGGTAATATTTAATGCTTCCGCTAAAATTTCACTCAATTTTTTTATGGTTGCATCAATATCTTTACTAGTTACATACATAGAATTCAAGTCGTTAACAACAATACAGCGACTTATTTCCAACAAAGAAGGATCTTTTACTTCTTTGCTTATTTTTTCAATTGCATCATTTACAATTGTTCCACCATCTACAACAGTCGGTACACCGATTGCAATGACAGGAATTCCAATGCTCTCTTTTGTAATCGCATTTCTATGATTTCCCACACCAGATCCTGGGTGAATTCCGGTGTCAGTAATTTGTATAGTACGATTCAATCGTTTTGTGCTTCTTGCAGCTAGCGCATCAATTACAACTAAAAGATCCGGATTTGTGCTACTTACCACACCTTTTATAATTTCTGCACTTTCAATTCCTGTATTCGCCATCACACCAGGTGTAATAGCACTTACTTTTTGTACCTTTTTATGTTCGAATGCTGCTGTACCAAATTCATTTATTAAATGCCTAGTAATATACAATAAATCAACTACTTTAGGTCCTAATGCATCCGCAATCACTTCTCGATTTCCTAGACCTACTACTAAAACAGAGGTTTCTTTTTCAAAAACAGGAGCAATTTCTAGTAATTGACTACTTATTTCAAGAGAGACTTTCTTTTCATAGGATTCCTCTTCTTCTAAAAGCAAGGGAGCTTCTATAGTAATATACGTTCCCATTGGTTTTCCCATTGCACATTCTCCATTTTTTGTTGTAACGTCTACTCTTGTAATAAAAATGTTCCCTTCTTCACTCTCGTATTCTTCAACTACAACACCTCTGCTATTTTCTGGACTTTCCTCAATAAATTCTCTTGCTTCTAATGCTAAATCCGTTCTTGATTGAAACTGTGCCATACTTTACTCCTTCTTGTATACTGATACTTTATGTTTTCCACATTTTGCGTATTTTATGTATAAAAAAATATAGGAAACTTCTTCATTTTTTCCTGAAAATCTATTGACATATACCTTCCATTGTTTTACAATAATAGACGCGTGTTTACATCAATTCGTCCGTGTCCGGCTTAGATGTAACACTTACTATTCATCATTTTAAACTTAGGAGGTGTAGATCTTGGCAAACATTAAATCTGCAAAAAAAAGAATTTTAGTAAACAGAACAAAGGCTGAAAGAAACAAAGCTATTAAATCAAGTGTAAAAACTTCAATCAAAAAAGTTTACACAGCAATCGATGCAAACGACAAAGCTACTGCAGCAGCTGCATTAGTTGATGCCACAGCTACAATGGACAAAGCTACTTCTAAAGGAGTATATCACGCAAATACTACTTCTAGAAAAATCTCTCGTCTTACAAAAGCTGTAAATCAAATGGCTTAATTTATAACATAAAACAAAAGACTTGCTCCGTCAGCAAGTCTTTTTTATTTATCCATTTCTTTTTGCAACATCTTCTTTTAGCAAGGTATATGCGGTAGCAAATAATGGGATAAATGTTAAAATCCCTATCACACCAAATAAGCTTGCCCCTAAACTTACTGCTACTAATACCCATATAGCTGGAAGTCCTATGGAATCTCCCACAACTTTTGGATAAATCAAATTTCCTTCTATTTGTTGTAAAATCAAAAATAATACAATAAACCAAAGCGCCTTCACAGGATTATCTACAAGAATCAAAAATGCTCCTACTCCACATCCAATAAAAGCACCCACTACAGGAATCAATGCCATAAATGCAATCAATACACCAATTAACACTGCATATGGCATATTAAAGAGAGTCATAGCAATCACAAACATCACACCAATAATTACGGCTTCAATACATTGTCCTGTAATAAAGTTTGTTAAATTCTTATATAGAATTGTCAAAACATGTACTATTTTTTCATAGATTGTTTGCTTACAATATGCAGTAAGGACACGTTTTGTTTGTCTTTTTAATATTTCTTTTTGTGTCAGAATATAAATAGCAAAAATTACTGCTACAAGTCCTGACACAATCCCACCCATAAGACCACTTGCAATGTTTACCGTTTGGGTAACTACACTTCCTATTCCTGTCTTCAAAAAATTAGTAACAGTTCTTATGACATCATTCCAATTGATTTGTGGAATTTCAAGTGTTTGCATATAATCATAAACTTCTGGATATCCCTTACTTATTGATTCAATATAAGTATAGACTTCATTGATAAAAATTGGAATTTGCATACCTAGTTGTTGTAATGTTTTAAAGAGTTGTGGAACAACAGTAAGCACTACAATGTAAATAATTAATCCAATTAAAAAAATAGAAAGAAACATAGAAATTGGTCGTTTCCATTTGTACAACTTACTTTTTGGCTTTGTAAATAAGGCTTCTTCAAAAAAATACATTGGAATATTTACAATAAATGCAATTGCGCCTCCAATAATAAATGGTGTACTAACATTAATTCCCAAAAAAAATAGTGAGATTAAGGTATCAATTTTAAGAACAATTAGAGAAGCTATTGCAATCATCCCAATAATAATCGCAATTTCCTTTAGTGATCTTTGACTTTTTCCCATTTGTAGTTCTCCTTATTTTGTTAAGTAGCGTATCAAAAACTCCCACACTCTTTTTGTCGAAGATACGCTTAATTTTTCCTTTGTTGTATGAATATCGAAGATATCAGGACCAAGAGATATACAATCTAAGTCTTCAATTTTTGAGGCTAAAAGTCCACATTCTAATCCTGCATGAATAGCTTCTACTTTAGGTGTATATCCATACATTGTTTCAAATAAAGCAATCATATCTTCTCTAAGTTTAGAATCCACCTTATATTCCCATCCTGGATAATCACTATTGCATATATACGTTCCACCAAATTTTTGTAAAATGTCTATTACTTGATTTAATACTTCTTGCTTTTTTTCTTCTTTCGAGCTTCTAATCGCATATCGAATAGAAAGTTCCTCTTCCTTGAATGTAATAATTCCTAAATTTAGTGAAGTTTCTACTAACCCCTCTATATCACGACTCATATCTATTACTCCATTTGGAATAGTAAAAATCATTTGGGCAAGGTTTCTTGTATCTTTACTTGTAATCACTCTTGCCTTACTTTGTTCTTTAATCATATTGCAATTGCACTTAATATTTGGTTCACCTTTTCCATATCTTACTACTAATGTCTCTTGAAATTCTTCTAATACTTTTGATACATCGCTTCCATGCACCACTTGAAACGTAGCAAAACATTCCTTTGCAATGGCATTATCTGCAACACCACCCTTTATCGTTTCTAAAAAAACATCTTGCACATTGCTAAGTTGTACTAAAAACTCTGCCATTAACCAAATGGCATTTCCTCTTTTTTTGTGAATTTCTACACCAGAATGGCCACCTAATAATCCCGTGAATTCTACATGATACAAATCGCCTATTCTTTCTTCTTTTTCTACTTGCAATTTTCCATCTAATCGAATGCCACCTGCACAACTCGTTAAAAAAATACCTTCTTCTTCAGAATCAATATTAATAAGAGTTTTTCCTTTACACATAGAAAGGTCTATTTCTCTTGCGCCATCCATTCCAATTTCTTCATCCACTGTGAGAATCACTTCTAACCTTGGATGTGGCAAGGAATCAGACGATAGAATTGCAAGGCAATATGCAACAGCAATTCCATCATCTCCTCCAAGAGAAGTATCTTTTGCAAAAATATAGTCGCCTTCCACTACTAGTTCTAATGGATCTTTTGTAAAATCAAACGTACTTTCTAAATTTTTAACTGCTACCATATCTAAATGACCTTGTAAAATAATCGGCGCTTTATCTTCATATCCTTTTGTTGCTTCTTTTATAATCACTACATTTTTTCGTTCATCTTGATAATGAACCAGTCCATGTTCTTTTGCAAATTGCACCATGTAATCACTAATTTGCTCCATATTTCCAGAGCCATGTGGAATTTTGCATAGTTCTTCAAAATAATAAAATACTTCTTTTGGTTCTAAACTCTCTAATACTCCCAATCTTCTTCCCTTTCTACATTCTATCAGGGGCTGTAAAGCCTAATAAATCAATCGATGTTTCTAATACATTTTTGCACAACACTAAAAGTGCAATATAGCTTTCTTTTTCTTCTTGATTTGTCTCTGATAAAATTTTTGTTTCATGATAAAATTTGTTAAACGCATTGGCTAAATCATAAATATAAGCACAAATTCTATGTGGTGCAATTTCATCGTATGCTGCTTCTACCATCATATTAAATTTTGCTACTTCCATCATTAATGATTTTTGTGCTGGCGATGTCGCTTTTTTTATTACAATTTCATCTATTGTATTTCCATCTTCCATATACTTTGCTAAAATCGATTTGATTCGAACGATGGTATATAAAATATATGGACCTGTATCTCCTTCAAAAGAAGTAAATCGATCTACATCAAATACATAATCTTTCGATGCTTGATTCGATAAATCTCCATATTTTAATGCGGATAATGCTACAATACTTGCTACTTCTTTTGCCTTATCTTCTTCTACTTTTCCATTTTCTAACATCTTTTGTAACATTTCATCATTGATTTCTTGAATAAGATTTTCAAGACGCATTACTCCACCTTCTCTTGTTTTGAATGGTTTTCCATCTTTTCCATTCATAGTACCAAATCCTAAAAACTTAAGTGAAGTATCTGTTGTCACAAGTTTTGTTTTTTTCGCACAACGAAATACTTGTTCAAAATAAAGTTCTTGGCGTTTGTCAACTACATAGATTAATTCATCTGGTGCAATTTCATTCATACGCTCTAAAATCGTTGCTAAATCTGTTGTATTATATAATGCTGCCCCGTCCGATTTTAAAATCATACATGGTGGAATTTCTTTTGTATCACTTTCTTCTTTTACTTCAACTACTAACGCACCTTCACTAATGGTAGCATATCCTTCTTCTTTCATATAAGAAACCATAGTTGGAATCAAACCATCTACATCAGATTCCCCTTTCCATAAATCAAAGGAAACATTTAATTTTTCATAATTCTTTTTCAAATCTGCAACCGATACATTTAAAATATGATTCCAAAGTGCGCGATATCCTCTTCTTCCATTTTGAAGTTCAAATGTTGCATCCATTGCTTTTGTTTTATACTCTTTGTCTTCTTTTGATTTTGCACTTGCTGTTGGATAAATTTCTTCTAATTCTGCAATGGTAAATGGTGGATTCACATCATACATTCCCGTAAATGCTTCATCAAAATATGGAAGTTCTGGTTGTCTCTCTCTAAGTTCTGTAATAATAAGTCCCATTTGAAGACCCCAATCTCCTAAATGGATATCTCCTATCACATTATGTCCCATAAAGCGCGCAATTCTTTTTACACTTTCTCCAATAATTGCCGAGCGAAGGTGTCCTACATGTAAAGGTTTTGCAATGTTTGGTCCGCCGTAGTCTATAACAATAGTTTTGACATCCTTTGCTTCTTCTAATCCATGTTTTTCCTCTGCTGCCATATCATTCATATATACACTTAAAAATTCTTCTGTTACTGTTAAATTTAAAAACCCTGGCATAACTGCCTCAACTTTTGCAAATACCGAACTCTCTTCTAAACGAGCTGCAACTTCATTTGCAATTGCAATTGGTGCTTTCCCATATTTTTTAGCGCCTGCCATAGCACCATTACATTGATATTCACATAAATCTGGTCTATTTGATATGGTTACTTTTCCAAGTTCTTTCTCATAACCTGCCGCTTCAAATGCTGTTTGAATTTCTAATGAAATTACATCTAAAATCTTTTTCATTTTCTTTATCTCCTCTTTAAATTACATAACCTTAATCATAAGGTAAATTTATACATCTGACAATACTCTATTTTCAGAAAAGATACAACCACAGTAATCTTGACGATATAATTCATACTCTTTTGATAACTGAATTGATCGTTGATATCCATTTTTCTTTTTAAAATCACTTGGTAGCCACTTCACATTATATACTGCTTCTAACTGTTTACCAATTTGATTTAACTTTTTAGCATCTTTCATGGGGCTAATTGTTAATGTCGTTGTAAAATAATCGGCATTCATTTCTAATGCATGTTTTACAGTTTCTTCTAGTCTTAGTTGAAAACAAAAATCACATCGCGCTCCACCTTCCTCACAATTTTCTAATCCTTTTGTAATAGCAAAAAAAGTTTGTGGATTATAATCGCCTTCAATAAAGGAAATTGGATATCCTTTTTTTTCTTCATTAAAAGTTTCAATTAACTTTATTTGTTCTTCCACACGTTTTTTATACTCTTCTTTCCTTGAAATATTTGGATTAAAAAAGAATACAGTAATTAAAAAAAATTGACACAAATATTCTAATACATAGCTGCTGCATGGTGCACAACAACTATGTAAACATAAGGTTGCCCCCTTATCCATACTTGTGACAATTTTTTCTAATTCATTTTGATAATTGATATGATTCATCGTGCGTTTTCTCCCTTTTCAAATCACTAGTTACACTATTTTAGCAAAAAAAAGTTGAAATAGCTAGATTTCTAATAGGAATTTCATATGAATTTAACTTTCAGGAATCACAATATCAAAAAAAGACTTTAGACAATTCATCTAAAGTCTTTTCATAATTTATTTTACTTGTGCAATATCAATTAATGTTAATTCTAGCTCTGCATGTTCTAAACTTGTTACAAGTGCTCTTGCTGTATCTAAGCTTGTCAAACAGTTTACGCCTGTTTCAATGGCCGTTCTACGAATTAAAAATCCGTCTCTTGACTTATCTCTTCCTTGTGTTGGAGTATCTATTACAAGGTCAATTTTATGTCCTAGTAATAAATCCATAACCGTTGGAGATTCTTGTCTAATTTTATTTACTTTTCTCGCATTAATTCCTGCTTCTTTTAACGCTTTTGCAGTACTTCTTGTACCATAAATAATATAACCTAATGCTTCAAAACGTCTAGCAATTTCAATGGCTTCTCCTTTATCTGCATCTTTTACTGTAAGAATCATTTGTTTATGCTTTGGAAGATTAAATCCTGCTCCTAAGAAAGCTTTGTATAAAGCTTCCTTGAATGTTTTTGCAATTCCTAAACACTCACCTGTTGATTTCATTTCTGGTCCTAAGCTAATTTCTGCTCCTCGAATTTTTTCAAAGGAGAATACTGGCATTTTAATAGCAATATATTCCGATTCTTTTTGTAATCCTGGTTCATATCCTAATTCCTTTATTTTTTTGCCCATAATCACTTCTGAGGCAAGATCAACGATTGGAATTCCTGTAACCTTACTGATATAAGGAACAGTACGACTTGATCGTGGGTTTACTTCAATTACAAACACATCGTCATTTGATACAATAAACTGGATATTGATTAATCCAATCACGTGTAATGCTTTCGCAAGTCTTCTTGTATATTCTGCAATTTTTTCTTTTACTTGTGTATTAATAGATTGTGCTGGATATACAGAAATACTATCTCCAGAGTGCACACCTGCACGTTCAATATGTTCCATGATCCCTGGTATTAAAATATCTGTTCCGTCGCATACTGCATCTACTTCAATTTCTTTTCCTACTAAGTATTTATCTACTAAGATTGGATGGTCTTGCGCGATGCGATTGATAATCTCAATAAATTCTTCCACTTCTTTATCTGAAATTGCTATTTGCATACCTTGTCCACCAAGAACATAAGATGGGCGTACAAGCACTGGATATCCAAGTTCATTTGCTACCACTTTTGCTTCTTCTGCCGTATAAACAGTTCTTCCAGCTGGTCTTGGAATGCTACATTCTTCTAAGATTTTATCAAATAATTCTCGATCTTCTGCTGCATCTACATTTTCTGCACTTGTTCCTAGGATTGGAACATCCATTTTCATTAAACTCTCTGTTAATTTAATGGCTGTTTGTCCACCAAATTGAACAACCGCACCATCTGGCTTTTCAATGTCAACAATATGTTTTACATCTTCTGGCGTCAGTGGCTCAAAATATAATTTATCTGCAATATCAAAGTCTGTACTTACTGTTTCTGGATTATTATTTACGATAATCGTTTCGTAACCCGCTTTTTTAAATGCCCAAGTAGCATGAACACTGCAGTAATCAAATTCAATCCCTTGTCCAATACGAATTGGCCCCGATCCTAATACAAGCACTTTCTTTTTGTCCTTTGTTTCTACCGCTTCATTTTCTCCACCAAATACAGAATAATAATAAGGTGTACTTGCTGCAAATTCTGCGGCACAAGTGTCTACCATTTTGTAAATGGCAACAATTCCATTGTCATAGCGAAGTTTTTGTATCTCTTCTTCTGATTTTTTTGTAAGTCTTGCAATTACAGTATCTGGAAATTCAATTCGTTTTGCTTCCTTTAATAAATCAATGGTTAATTCCTGTGTTTCTAACGTTTCTTCCATCTCTACAAGAATAGCTAATTTATCAATAAACCATGGGTCTACCATCGTAATATCATAAATTGTTTTGTAATCAATTCCTTTACGAAGTGCTTCTGCAATCACAAAAATTCTTTGGTCATCAATTACTGCTAAACGTTCTTTTAATTCTTCCACATCAAGTGCTGAAAAATCATAACTTCTAAGGCAATCTACGTGTTGTTCAAGCGAACGAAGTGCTTTCATTAATGCACCTTCAAAATTATGACAAATACTCATAACTTCTCCCGTAGCTTTCATTTGAGTCGTTAACGTTCTTTTTGCTGTAATAAATTTATCAAATGGAAGTCTTGGCATTTTTACAACGCAGTAATCTAGTGTTGGCTCAAAACTCGCATACGTTTTTCCTGTGATAGCATTTTTGATTTCATCTAGTGTATACCCCAATGCTATTTTTGCTGCAACTTTTGCAATTGGATATCCGGTTGCTTTTGAAGCAAGAGCTGAACTACGACTTACACGTGGATTTACTTCAATTACACAATATTCAAAACTTGTTGGATGAAGTGCATACTGTACATTACATCCTCCTGTAATTTGTAATTCATTGATGATATTAAGTGCTGAGCTACGAAGCATTTGATATTCTTTATCACTTAATGTTTGTGATGGTGCTACTACAATACTATCTCCAGTATGTACTCCTACTGGATCAATATTTTCCATGTTACAAACAGTAATACAATTTCCAGCTCCATCTCTCATTACTTCATATTCAATTTCTTTCCATCCTGAAATACATCGCTCTACTAATACTTGTCCTACACGCGATAAACGAAGTCCATTTTCTAATATTTCTTCTAATTCCATTTGATTTTTAGCGATTCCACCACCAGAACCACCAAGTGTATACGCTGGTCTAAGTACTACTGGATATCCAATTTCATTTGCAAAAGAAACACCAGTGTCTATATCTTCTACTACTAAAGATGCCGCACATGGCTCTCCAATTTTTTCCATCGTTGTTTTAAATTCCAAACGATCTTCTGCTTTTTTAATAGTCATAGAAGTCGTTCCAAGTAACGTAACACCTTGTCTTTCTAAAAATCCCGATTCATCTAATTCCATCGCTAGATTAAGCGCTGCTTGTCCTCCAAGTGTTGGTAAAACACTATCCGGTTTTTCTTCCACAATTAGCTGTTCTAATACTTTTATTGTAAGGGGTTCAATAAATACTTTATCTGCTATATCTCGATCAGTCATAATTGTTGCAGGGTTGGAGTTAATTAAAATTACTTCTAAACCCTCTTCTTTTAAGGAGCGGCATGCTTGTGTTCCCGCATAATCAAATTCTGCTGCTTGTCCAATGACAATTGGTCCTGATCCAATTACTAATACTTTTTTCACATTCGGATTTTTAGGCATTTTTTTCTCCTCCCATCATTGTAATAAATCGGTCAAATAAATATTCTGAGTCTTGTGGCCCTGGACATGCTTCTGGATGAAACTGAACTGTAAAAATATTTTTACCAATATATTTTAAGCCTTCATTTGTTTTATCATTGACATTATAAAATGCTTCTACCGCAACATTTTTATCTAAATTTTCTATGTCTACTACGTATCCATGGTTTTGTGAAGAAATATATACTCTTCCAGTTTCTAAGTCTTTTACTGGATGATTTCCACCTCTATGTCCATATTTCAAACGATGTGTATCAGCGCCATTTGCAAGTGCCATAAGTTGATGCCCAAGGCAAATCGCAAATATTGGAATATCTGTATGGTAAAGTTTTTTAATTTCTTCAATAATTTCTACACATTCCTTTGGATCTCCAGGGCCATTACTTAACATAATGCCATCTGGATTTGCTTTTATAATTTCATCTGCCGTTGTGTAAGCTGGGTATACTGTTACTTCACATCCTCTTTTTACAAGAGATTCCACAATATTTGATTTTGCACCAAAATCAAGAAGTGCTACTTTTTTCCCATCTCCATCCTTTGTATACGTTTTATCACATGTTACTTTTTTTACAACATTTCCAGTTGTATATTGTTTTAATTTTTCTATTACATCATTAAGTTGAAAGGTTTCGTTTGTTGTAATCATACCATTCATGGTACCTTTTTCACGAAGAATTTTAGTCAATGCTCTTGTGTCAATTCTAGCAATTCCAGCTACTCCTTGTTCTTCTAAATAGTCTCCAATGCTTTCCGTGCTTCTAAAATTACTATATGTTCTTGATAATTCTCTTACTATAAATCCATCTGGCCATGCCTTCATAGATTCTGCGTCATCTCTACACACTCCGTAATTACCAATTAAGGGATATGTCATACATACTGCTTGTCCTGCATAAGAAGGGTCTGTAAGTACCTCTAAATATCCTGCCATAGATGTGTTAAATACAATCTCACTAATTACTTCTTTTTGTGCACCTATATGGATTCCTTCAAATATAGTCCCATCTTCTAAAATTAAAAATGCTTTCATTTTATATTAGCCCCTTTCAAATTTATTAGACGTTCCACCATTATCTTGGTTTTGGCCTAAATTGTCTTATTTTATCACAATATCTTATTTGTTGCAAGAAAAATTTTCAAAATAAAAGCTAGATACTTTTAAAAAGTACCTAGCTTTATTTTATCCTTTAAAATAAGAAACTCCTGATTCAAAAATCTTTAAGTCTTGTTCTCCATAAATGTTGATTGCAACCGATGTATCTTTTCTTTCAGAATGTGCCATTTTACCAAAACATCTTCCATCTGGCGATGTAATACCTTCAATAGCTGCATAAGAACCATTTACATTCCATTCTTCATCCATTGATACAACACCTTCTACATCACAATATTGTGTTGCTACTTGTCCATTTGCAAATAATGTTTCCAACCACTCTTTATTTGCTACAAATCTTCCTTCTCCATGAGAAGCAGGATTTACATATGTTTTTCCAAGCTCTGCATTCATAAGCCATGGTGATTTATTAGATACTACTTTTGTATAAACCATTTTCGATACGTGACGATTAATCGTATTGTAAGTTAATGTTGGTGATGTTTCATTTTGTCCAACGATTGCTCCATTTGGTACTAATCCCAATTTAATAAGCGCTTGGAATCCATTACAAATACCTAAACAAAGTCCATCACGTTCTTCTAATAACGCACGAACAGCTTCTTTAATTTTTTCATTTTGGAAAGCAGTTGCAAAAAACTTTGCACTACCATCTGGTTCATCTCCTGCCGAGAATCCACCCGGGAACATAATAATTTGTGATTCTTTAATTGCTTTTTCAAATATTTCTACTGAATCGATGATATCTGTAGAAGATAAATTTTTAAATACTTTTGTAATCACATTTGCACCTGCATTAGCAAATGCTCTTGTACTATCATATTCACAATTTGTTCCTGGAAAAACTGGAATAAATACTGTTGGTTTTGCTACTTTATGTTTGCAAACATAAAGTTCTTTTGCATCATAAACTTTTGATTCCACGATTGTCTCATCCAATACTGCCTTAGTAGGGAAGACTTTTTCTAATGTTTTTGTCCAAGCATTTTGTGCTTCTTTCACACTTAATCTCATATCTTGATATGTAAACACTGCTTCATCACAAATCTCACCTACTAGACTATATGGAATGGTAAGTTCTTCTAATTTCGTAACATCTACTTCTGCAAGTATATTTCCTAATCCGTTTTCAAATAATGCATTAGGTGTTACAAAATCATCGATACAAACACCCAATTGATTTCCAAATGACATTTTGCTGATTGCTGCTGCCACACCTTTTGTATCTAGTGCATATGCTGAAACAATTACACCACGTTGTATCATTTGGTAAATCGCTTGATACATTTCTAATGCTTGTTTATAGTTTGGAAGCGAATATGCATCTTTTTCCATTACAAATTGAACAATTTTATTTCCAGATTTTTTAAATTCTGGTGAAATAATATTATCTTGTTTTTCTGTATTTACTGCAAATGACACAAGTGTTGGTGGAACGTCTATATCATGGAAACTACCAGACATACTGTCTTTTCCTCCAATCGATGGAAGTGCAAATCCCATTTGTGCATCATATGCTCCAAGTAATGCTGCAAATGGTTGTCCCCAACGTGTACTATCTTCTGTCATACGTTTAAAGTATTCTTGGAAAGTAAAACGAATTTTGCTCGCATCTCCACCACTTGCTACAATTTTTGCCATTGATTCTACTACGGCATAAATGGCTCCATGATATGGGCTCCATGTTGATAGATATGGATCAAATCCATAACTCATCATAGTTGTTGTATCACATGTTCCGTCTAATACTGGTAATTTTGCAACCATTGTTTGTGTTTCTGTAAGTTGTGTTTTTCCACCATATGGCATAAATACACTTGCTGCACCAATCGATGCATCAAACATTTCTACTAATCCTTTTTGAGAACAAACATTTAAGTCAGAAAGCATAGAAGTCCAAGCAGTCTTTACATCTTTTTGATCTAACGCAGATTTCACACAATCAAGCGCAATTTTTTCAAGATAATTGTCTTCTTTCTTTGGCATACTTACCGTTACATTTGTTTCTTGATGTGCACCGTTTGTATCAAGGAACGATCGTTTTAGATTAACAATATCTTTTCCTCTCCATTGTAAAATTAATCGTTTTTCCTCTGTTACAGTTGCAACAGCAACGGCTTCTAAATTTTCTTCCTTTGTATAAGCTAAAAACTGTGCAACATCTTTTGGATCAAGAACAACAGCCATTCTCTCTTGTGATTCTGATATAGAAAGCTCTGTCCCGTTTAATCCTGCATATTTTTTTGGTACTTTATCTAAATCAACAATTAAACCATCTGCTAATTCTCCAATGGCAACAGAAACACCACCTGCACCAAAATCGTTACATTTTTTAATCAATTTACTTACTTCTTCACGACGAAATAGTCGTTGAATTTTACGTTCTGTTGGTGCATTCCCTTTTTGTACTTCTGCTCCACATGTTTCAATACTTTCCATGGTATGTACTTTAGAAGAACCTGTTGCACCACCACAACCATCACGTCCTGTTCTACCACCTAATAATACAATGATATCACCTGGATCAGAAGTTTCTCTAATTACATTTTTTCGAGGTGCCGCACCCATAACTGCACCAATTTCCATTCTCTTTGCTACATAATTTGGATGATAAATTTCTTTTACAAGCCCTGTCGCTAGTCCAATTTGATTTCCATAAGACGAATATCCATTTGCCGCACCACGTACTAATTTCTTTTGAGAAAGTTTACCACTCATCGTTTCTGTCACAGGCACAGTAGGATCTGCTGCCCCTGTCACGCGCATTGCTTGGTATACATATCCTCTTCCTGATAATGGATCACGAATAGCACCACCTAAACAAGTTGCCGCACCACCAAATGGTTCGATTTCTGTTGGATGATTATGGGTTTCATTTTTAAAAAATACAAGCCATTCTTCTGTAATTCTTTCTCCATCTTTTTCAAGTTCAACTGGAACGACTATCGAACATGCATTAATCTCATCCGATTCTTCCATGTCTTCTAATTTTCCATCTTTTTTCAGCTTACGCATTGCCATAAGTGCTAAATCCATTAAACATACAAACTTATCTTCTCTTCCCGCAAAAAGTTCGTTTCTTGTTGAAATATAATGATTGTAAGTAGATTCCATTGCTTCTTTATAGAATCCCTCTTCAAATGCTACCTCTTTTAATTCGGTAGAGAATGTTGTATGACGGCAATGGTCAGACCAATACGTATCTAAAACACGAATTTCTGTCATAGAAGGATCTCTTTTTTCTTCTGATTCAAAATATGTTCTTATATGTAAAAAATCTTTCATAGTCATTGCAAGACCTAGTGATTGATACAACTCTTCTAATTCTTTTTCGGATAACGTAATAAAGTTTGTTAAAATTTCCACATCATCTGGTTCTTCAAATATGGTTACTAATGTTTCTGGTTTTTCTAAACTTGTTTCTCTTGAGTCAACAGGATTAATACAATAACTTTTTATTTTTTCCTGTTCATCTATTGTAAAAGTTCCTTCAATCAAATAAGTAGTTGCTGTTTTGATAATAGGTTCTTCATCTTCTTTTAAAAATTGAACACATTGCACTGCTGAATCTGCACGTTGGTCAAATTGTCCTGGCAAATATTCCACGCTAAACATAAATCCATTTTTAGGTTGTTCTATTTCTTCAAAATATAAATCATCTACAGGAGGTTCTGAAAAAATAGTGCTACAAGCTTTTTCAAATACTTCATCTGTTACATTTTCAATATCATATCTAATTAATAATCGAACTTGCTCTACACTACTCATTTGCAAATAACTCTTAATATCTTCTTTTAACTCTTTTGCCTTTACTGCAAATGGCTCCTTTTTTTCTACGTAAATTCGCTTCACGTTTCCCATGTTTCCTTTATCCTCCGTTAACTTTTAAATTTCGTAATTCCACTCCTTGTTATAGTACATGATTTTTCATATTTTTGCAATTACGACTCTTCCTCATAAATAATTCCTTGTATAATAAATAAAAATTCACTATCGATTTTTCTTTCTGACACACCCATTGTATTACTACACGATTTTAATCCTTCTATAGTATACATAATGTTACTTGCCATACGTTCCTCATTTTCACAATAAAATTCATGGCGTGCAACTCCTTCTTTTAATATCTGTGTCAAAAATTTTTTTTCTTCCTCAAATTGATTTTTGTAAAGATTATTTTTTTTGTTTTTTTGTACAAAAAAATATTCATACATAGCGATACTAAGATTTTTCTTTTTTAAGATTTTTTTCTTTTGTTCTTTAAAAAATAAAAGTAGCAAATCAGAAGCAGTAGAAACTTTCGTTTCTACTGTATTTATAAAATTACTTTGCATTTGTTGTTCAAGAATATGATAAAGAATATCTGCAGTATTATCAAAATATAGATATAGACCACCTCTACTTATTTCACAATGTTCTACTATATTTTTCATAGTAACATCTTTGTATCCTTTTTCTTCAAATACTTCTTTCGCTTTTTCTAATATATACTCTTTTTTATCTTCTGACTTTTTGCCCATATCCTTTGTATTCTCTCCACATCTATTTAAAAGTTTCCATAATTTCTTCCATTTTTTTTAAAGTTGCAAGATATACTCCATTCATAACGCCTTCACCCCAAACAGTACCTTTTCGATATCCTGACAAACAATACTTCGATAAAATACATCCAAGTTGCTCTAATTGACGAACGGTTGCTCGTTTAATAAATTGAAGTTCTTCTTCTGCATTATTGATATTATTACGTCTATAACTATATTGGTAGTTTTTATTCATAAAACTTGTCTCTTTCATACATTTTACAAATGACAATAACATTGAATCATACACTGGAAAAGCAAATGTTCCTTCTCCTTTATAATTGTTTGCAACAGCTTGCCCTTGTTTTTCTTCTAGCCATGTTTTATATTTAAGCAATTGCTTTATATCCAAACTAAAGTATTCTACAATTTCAACATTATCCAATTGATCTGTAATCATTCTTTTCTCCATTCTTTCTAAGATATAACGTCATTTATTTATGATAAAAGTATCATATTTTCTTCAAAAAGTACAGTAATGGTATAAATTTTTCTTACTAATATGCAAAGAAACAAAAGTATGATATGATTAAGTCACTTATTATTAAGGAAAGGAATATATGCATATGGCTCATTTTAATAAAGGTGAAACTATTTTTTCTGCTGGTGAATCGCTTACGTGCATTTATCTAATAACAAACGGTAGTATAAAAGCTACTTATAAATCATTTACAACTACTTTTCATTTAGATTTCAATAAAGGGACCTTTATTGGTCTTATTGATATAGAATCAAAAAAACATAGATTTCATTATATTGCAACAAGCGATGTGGATGTAATTTCTTATGATATTTTAAACATGGATTCTTTCTATCAATTTTTACACATGAAGAAGGAGTTTTGTTCCCTTTCCAACTCTTCTATCTCTACATTGATTGGAAATGCAATTTTTCTTTATAATGAGACATTTAAAAGATGTGAAGCATTAAATACCTACTTAATTTCTTTGCATTCTACGTATCAAACAATGTGTAAAATATTACATGTTATTCCAAATCAATTACAAGGAATTGATGCCATTAATTCGAATTATCTCTCATCAAACTCTTTAAATTTCTGGATGGAATCTTATTATTCTACCTTAAGACAAGGACTTTTAAAAGATACTCTTCTTTTTCAAAGTCCCGAATTTTCAGTAGGTTTTCTAAGTAAATGTACTTTAGATTTTGATAAAATTTTAAGAACAATAGAACACATAAATGCTTATTATACAAAACAAAGCACCTTTTTATTGAATCAAAATAGATTAGATATTTTTACTTTATTTCAAGAGTTAGAACAAAAAATAGACCACAACCCAAATGCAAAAGCACAGGTTCGTACTATTCTTGATGAAATTTCAAATTATATTAAAGCTTCTACAATTTTTCCATCCGCACTTGTAAATACTAGACTTTCCACTTCTAGTAGCTCATCAGATGGTGATGATCATATTTCTAGTAATGAATCACATGGAATGTACAATGAATTAGCAAATTCACTTTATACCATATTAAATTATGCAGATACTTTATCTATTACAGCAGGAGAATTTGAAAAATATATTTCTTTATTTGAAGCATTGCCTAGCAAATCCGCTTTAGATAAAGAAAGTATTTCCATCCGTAATCATGTCACAAAATTATTTTATATTCTCTATACAGAAGTGCTGCAAAACCGTATAAAACAGGACAGTGCACCTATTGTAGTTGATATGTTCTTAAATTTCGGATTTGTTACAACATCATTAGCTGGTATGGAATCAAGCATTTATTTATATAAACTGACAAAAAAAATAGATCTATTTAAAGAACAGAATGTATATACCTTGTATGAATGGATGAAGGCAATTTATTTAGGTAAAAAACAACCAAGTAGAAATGAATTCGATGTCGATTATACTGCTCATATTCGCGCTTTAAAAACAAGCGGTAAAATTACAGTTCAAGTTGAAGAATTATTAAAAAATGATACAAGTGGTAAAGTTATTTTTGAATTACAAAATATGTTCCCAACAGTAAATAAAATTACTTATGGCAAAATTGTTAATTTTACGCCAATTTTTTTAGAAGAAAATATCTCGTCACCATTAGAAAAACTTTTAATTACTCCTGATCGTATTAAACATGCAGTTGATTATATTTTATCGATTGATTTTTCTGTTTTTTATCGTACAACACTATTTTTGGACAATGAAAAACATATACGCGAACCTCTCACCGTTAACGTATTCCCTGATTTTATTCTAATGCCAAATATTGGTTCAAAGGGTATTTTATGGCAAGAAATAGAAGAAATGTATCGTTCAACCCCTGGAAGAATGATGATTTCTATTTTTCATACAGATGACCTTGAAAAAAATTTGGTGAGGATGTTTGGTGAATTCCGTTGGGAATTATGCAAACGAATCCAAGGAAGCCGTTGGAATGATGTAACAGAACATTCTCTTACAAGTGATTATTTTGATTTTTTACAATTCTATGCAAAAAATCGTGACTTAAGCGCCGAAACAAAAAAGAAAATCAAAAATGCACTTTCTCGTTCTGGTAATAATTTCAAACAAGTATTTGTCTCTGATTATTTAGATTGGATTTACCATGAATCAAATGGAAGTCCAAGACTCAATAAAATTGTACGTTCTTTTTTTGCAACACATTGTCCATTTACTACAGAAATTCGTACAAAACTTATGCAAATCAAAACATATGAAGAGCCTTTTTCTCTTTATGAATTAAAGAATAAACAGCTCTTATATCGGTATAATACTATTATCAATAAATATTATAAAGCTGGAGATGTTCCAGAAATTTTTGCTGAACAAGAGTCTCTCTTAACGAAATAAATAGAAAGAAGGTACCTATGAAAGCAATTTTAGTAGGATTAAATATTAATAATGACCCACGTTTTTCTTATTCTTTAGAAGAATTAGAAGCCTTAGCAAATGCATGCGATATGGAAGTTGTCTGTATTCATACACAAAACTTACCATTTCCTAATAAAGCTCTTTACATTGGAACAGGCAAAACAGTAGAAGTTGCTGAAAGCGTTGAAATGTACGAAGCTGACACAGTTATTTTTGATGATGCACTCTCTCCTATGCAACTTCGAAATTTGAGCAATGAAATACATGCAACTATATTAGATCGAACTGCTCTTATTTTACAAATTTTTTCAACTAGAGCTAAAACAAAAGAAGCAAAGTTACAAGTGAATCTTGCAAATCTCCAATATATGCTTCCTCGTCTTGCAGGTCTTCGTACGAACTTAGGTCGACAAGGTGGCGGTAGCGGAAGTACAAGTAATAAAGGTGCTGGTGAGAAGAAGATTGAACTAGACCGTCGTAAAATTGAACAGCAAATTACTGTTCTAAAACAAGAATTATCTGAAATCAAAAAGAATCGTGAAACTATGCGCAAGCAACGCAGTGAATCGAATTTATTTCAGGTAGCACTAGTTGGATATACAAATGCTGGAAAATCCACATTAATGAATCAATTTTTAGACCGATTTGTTGCAGATGAATCGAAAAAAATATTAGCAAAAGATATGTTATTTGCAACATTAGAAACTACAGTCCGTTATATAGAACCAGAAGACAAGCGTTCGTTTTTACTATCTGATACAGTTGGATTTATCAATAAATTGCCACATAATTTAGTAGATGCCTTTCGTTCTACACTAGAAGAAGTAAAAGAAGCTGATTTATTACTTCATGTAATCGATTTTTCAGACCCAAACTATTTAGAACATATTCGCGTTACAAATGAAACACTTGATGCATTAGATGCTGCTTCGATTCCTGTGTTATATTTATACAACAAAAGTGATGCAATAGACTTAGATTACACACTTCCTAAATTAGTTGATAATAAGCTTTATATGAGCGCAAAGGAAGATTCCTCTATTGATAAATTATTAGATACTATTTGCAATATTCTTTATAATAAAAATGAAACCATTTCCTTTTTAATCCCATATACAAAAGGAAATATCGTTACATTTTTCAATGAAAATACAAATGTAAAGAGTTGTGAATATCTTGAGGGTGGTACATTAATGACATTAAATTGTACACAAGAAATTAAGCAAAAATATTCCGATTATATTTACGAATAACTAAAAAAGACATCGACCTAGTATTCTAGCTCAATGTCTTTTTTTTAGTTTTTACCACAACATTTTTTATATTTTTTTCCTGAACCACATGTACATGGATCGTTTGGATATACTTTTTCTTCTTTTACAATTGTTGTAGATGCTTTTTGTTCTTTATAAAGAGTTTTTCTTTTTTCTTCATCGAAAATATCATTCCACTCTTCTAATTCATATAGCCAATCAGCGCCTGCACCAACCATATTTTTATATAATAACTCTAAGTCATATCCTAAATTTACAACCGTATCTTCTTCCATATCATCAATAGGATTTGGAGTTGTTAAACTGTCATTAATTCCATCTAAAAACCCAACCATTGCCATAAGTTCAACATTAAATTTTTCTGCTAATTCTTTTACTGTTCCTTCTACTACCTCTTTTGGATTTTTTAAAAGAGTTGCATAAATATCTTTCTCTTTTTGGAAATATGCAGTCCAAAATCTTTGTAATTCTCCTTTATCGGCTGTTTCTGAATAAGCCATATCTCTCCAAGTTTTTAATAATGCCATTTTTCTCACCTTATTCCTAACTAAATTAATTTTAAAACATTTAAAGTATACCTTACTTATCTCACAAAGTCTAGTCTCTTTCGCTTAATTTCATGAAAGCCTAAATTACACTGCTGATAATGCATACTCTAAATCTGCAATAATATCATCAATATGTTCTGTTCCAATTGATAAACGAATCGTATTTTCTTTAATTCCTTGTTCTATCATTTCTTCTGCCGATAATTGTGAATGTGTAGTGGAAGCAGGATGAATAACAAGCGATTTTACATCTGCAACATTGGCAAGTAAAGAAAAGATTTCTAATTTATCAATAAAGTTCATTGCACGTTCTTTGTTTCCTTTTACTTCAATTGTAAAGATAGAACCACCACCATTTGGGAAATACTTTTTGTATAATTCTTCTTGGATTGGATCGGTTGTAATCGATGGATGGTGTACACATTCTACTTCTGGATGATTGTTTAAAAATTCCACTACTTTTAATGCATTTTGAACGTGTCTTTCTACTCTAAGAGATAATGTTTCTAATCCTTGTAAAAAGAAAAATGCATGAAATGGTGAAACACAAGCGCCTGTATCACGCAAAATAGTTGCTCTAATTTTTACAACAAATGCTGCTCTTCCTACTGCTTCTGTGAAGCTAATTCCATGATAACTATCGTTTGGTTCTACTATTTTAGGGAATTTTCCTGACTTTTTCCAATCAAAGTTTCCACTATCAACAATCACACCACCAATTGCAACACCATGACCTCCAATAAATTTTGTAGCTGAATGAACAACAATATCTGCACCATATTCAATTGGTCTTACTAAGTAAGGTGTAGCAAATGTATTATCTACTACTAGAGGAATATTGTGTTTGTGTGCAATGGTTGCAATTTTTTCAATATCTGTTACATCTGAATGTGGGTTTCCTAATGTTTCAATGAAAATTGCTTTCGTATTTTCTTTGATTGCATCTTCTAATTCTTGTTCATTAAAGATATCAACAAACGTAGTTGTGATTCCGTAATCTGGTAAAGTATGTGCAAGTAAGTTATAGGATCCACCATAGATGTTCGTCGCAGCAACAATATGATCTCCATTAACTGCTAAATTTTGAATCGTATATGTAACTGCCGCTGCACCACTTGCAGTAGCTAATGCTGCAACACCACCTTCTAATGCTGCAATTCTTCTTTCAAAAATATCTTGTGTTGGATTCGTAAGTCTTCCATAAATGTTTCCTGCATCTGTTAAATTAAATCTAGCTTCTGCGTGTTTTGCATCATGAAATACATAAGAAGAAGATGCATAAATTGGTACTGCTCTTGCATCTGTTGCACTATCTGCTTCTTCTTGTCCTACATGAAGTTGTAATGTTTCAAATTTTAATTCTCTTTCTTCAAATGCTTTTTTACTCATTATTCATTTCCACCTTTTCATTTATAATAAATTATTTAATTTCTTTACTACATTTTCATAGTTGTCAAATAAGATTGTTTGAAATCCACATTCTTTTGCACCTTGTATATTTGCTTCTAAATCATCAATAAAAACACATTCTTCTGGATTTAAGTTGTATTTTTTTTGAATCGCTTCATAAATTTCTTTCATTGGTTTAATCAATTCTACTTCATAGGAGAATATTCCGCCATCCATATATGCAATAAAATCCAATTCATCTGCGCCTTCTTTTCGAAATTTTTCCGAATAGTTTGATAAATAAAGAACTTGTAGCCCTTTTTCTTTTAATTCTTTTACCCATGGAATTGCATACTCACATTTTTTTACAATACCTTGTGTATTGTTAAAGACACGTCTTATTTCTGCTTCAATGCCTTCATCATTTGCTATAAATAAATCCATCACTTCTTCTGCACTTAAAAATCCTCGATCTAATTCATTCCATACATCGTGAACAACCGTTGCTTTTGCTAGTCGCTTGACTATATCATCTGAAAATCCAAAACTTTTTACAAAATCATGAAAAGAAAATGTTGTTAATACATTTCCAATATCAAATATCACTGTTTTTATCATTTTATTTTCACCCTTCTTATTGTTCTAACATTTTAAGTAAGTTTATCGCTGCAATGGACAGTCTGTTTTTCTTTCCTTTAATTATACAACACGTTCTTTTTGGTAGTATTTCATTAAATCGAAACGTAAATAAGGTGCCCGCCTCAATATACTCTTCTGCAAAGTCTTTCACTACATATCCAACACCTAAATTTCTCAAAGAAAATTGAACAATCATATCAGAATTTGCTAATTCAAATTCTGGCTCTACTTGTATGTTTTTCTCTTCAAGAAACTGATCAATATATCTTCTTGTACTCGTATTTTTTTCTAATAAAATAAGTGGTAATTCTTTTAAATCACTAAAATCCATCATCTTATTTTTGTAAGAGGTGAATCTCCTTCCAGCAACGAAAACATCTTCTATTTCTTTTACTGGAATCACATCCATTTGTTCTGTTTTTTCAATGGGGGAACTTACTACTCCAAAATCTATCATCCCATCTTTTAATAATTGAACGGTTTCTGGTGTTGGGGCATTTGTAACACTCACTTTTATTTTCGGATATTTTTCATGAAAGGTTTCTAGATAGGGCAACAAATAATATTTTAATGTCATATCACTTGCACCAATCTTAATTTCACCCAACTCTACATTTAAAAGTTGTTCTAGCTTTTTTTCTCCAAGTAAAATTTGCTGATACCCTTTGCTAACATAGGAATATAGCAATTCCCCTTCTGTCGTTAGTTTTACCCCTTTTGCATTTCTTACTACAAGCTTTGTCCCTAATTGTTGTTCGAGTTGCTTCATACTTTGACTTACGGCAGGTTGCGAGATCATTAATTTTTCTGCTGCAATTGTAATGGAACCATGTAATGCAACGTAATAAAAGGTTTTGTAATATTCTAAATTATTTACCATACACATGTCTCCATCTTGTTTTTAAGAAAAAGGGGACTGTCTTATTTCTGACAATACCCCTTCTTCTTATGAAAGATTACTTTTACGATATATAATTTCATCTCTTCCTGGTCCATTACTAATCATTGTAATTGGATATCCTAATTGTTTTTCCACAAATTCTACGTATTTTTTGCAATTTTCTGGTAGATCATCATATTCTTTAATTCCACGAATTTCTTCCATCCAACCTGGTAATACTTCAAGAACAGGTTTTGCTTTTTCTAATTGATAAGATACTGGGAAATCTGTTGTAACTTTCCCATCAATTTCATACCCAACACATACTGGAATTTCTTCTAAATACCCAAGCACATCTAATACTGTAAATGCAACATCTGTTGCTCCTTGCAATCTACAACCATATTTTGATGCGACACAATCAAACCATCCCATACGTCTTGGACGTCCTGTTGTTGCTCCGTATTCACCACCATCTCCACCACGACGACGAAGTTCATCTGCTTCTTCTCCAAAGATTTCTGAAACAAATGCACCAGCTCCTACTGCTGAAGAATATGCTTTTACAACCGTAACAATTTCTTTGATTTCATATGGTGGAATACCTGCTCCTATTGCTCCGTACGCTGCTAGTGTTGAAGAAGATGTTACCATAGGATAAATTCCATGATCTGTATCTTTTAATGTACCAAGTTGTCCTTCTAATAAAATTGTTTTACCTTCTTTTATTGCATTGTGTAAAAACAAAGAAGTATCACATACATATGGTTCTACCATTTCTTTGTATTCTTTTAATGTTTTTAATAATTCTTCTTTTACTAAAAGTGGTTTATGATACATGTGTTCTAATATACAGTTTTTCATTTCACAAACACGTGCTACTTTTTCTTCTAAAATTGCATCATCAAATAATTCACTTACTTGGAATCCGATTTTTGCATATTTGTCGGAATAAAAAGGTGCAATTCCAGATTTTGTAGAACCAAAGGATTTTCCACCCAATCGTTCTTCTTCATAAGAATCAAATAAAATATGATAAGGCATTACAATTTGTGCTCTATCTGAAACTAAGATTTTTGGCATTGGTACACCACGTTCAATAATGGATTGCACTTCTTTAAATAATACTGGAATATTAAGCGCTACACCATTTCCAATAATACTTGTTGTATGATCATAGAATACACCGGAAGGCAATGTATGAAGTGCAAATTTACCATAATTATTAATAATGGTATGTCCTGCATTTGCTCCCCCTTGGTAACGTACAATAATATCTGCACGTTCTGCCATCATATCTGTAATCTTACCTTTTCCTTCATCTCCCCAATTTGCTCCAACGACTGCTTTTACCATAAGTTATTTCCTCCTGATTTCACAATTAACAATTCTATAATTAAATTATACCTTATTAATGATTATAAGTAAAATCAATATTTGTTATAATGTACATAAGTTATACTTATAAAACTTTCATTACTATACATTAATTTCCGCATTGACACCAACAAACTCTTTATTTTTTTCAAGTAATGGATTTATCATATTTTTTAAATAATTATCTACTTGTTCTTTTGATCTTCCAACATATTTTGAAGGATCCATTGTTTTTTCTAATTGTTCCATTGTCATATTAAAAGCAGGATCATTTGCAATTAATTCCAATAAATTATTTTCTTTTCCTTCTACTTTAACATTCTTACCAGCTTCCATAGATAGAATACGAATTTTTTCATGTAATTCTTGACGATCTCCACCAGCTTTTACTGCATCCATCATAATATTTTCAGTTGCCATAAATGGTAATTCACTTAATAATCTTTTTTCAATTACTTTTGGATATACTACAAGTCCATCTACTACATTTAAACATAAGTCTAAAATACCATCTACTGCTAAAAATCCCTCAGGTACTGCTAAACGTTTATTTGCAGAATCATCTAATGTTCTTTCAAACCATTGTGTTGCTGATGTAATAGCAGGATTCAAAGCATCTGCAATCACATATCTAGCAAGTGATGCAATTCTTTCACTACGCATTGGATTTCTTTTATATGCCATAGCAGAAGAGCCAATTTGACTTTTTTCGAACGGTTCTTCCACCTCTTTTAAATGTTGTAACAAACGAATATCATTAGACATTTTTGTTGCACTCGCAGCAATTCCTGCTAATACATTTAAAACTCTTGTATCTACTTTACGAGAATATGTTTGTCCCGAAACAGGATAACAATCGCTAAATCCCATTTTCTTTGCAATCATAGGATCTATTTTATCAATGGTTTCATGATCCCCATCAAATAATTCTAAGAAAGATGCTTGTGTTCCTGTGGTTCCTTTTGAACCTAATAATTTCATATTCGATAATACATGTTCTAAGTCTTCAAGATCAAGATAAAATTCTTGCATCCATAAGGTTGCTCTTTTTCCTACTGTAGTTGGTTGTGCCGGTTGAAAATGAGTAAACCCTAAGGTTGGCAAATCTTTATATTTGTCTGCAAATTCTGCTAATTTAGCAATTGTACTTACTAATTTTTTCTTTACCAAATGTAGCGCTTTTGTCATAACAATAATATCTGTGTTATCTCCAACATAACAAGATGTTGCTCCTAAATGAATGATTCCCTTTGCACTTGGACATTGTACACCATAAGCATGCACATGGCTCATAACATCATGACGCACCTTTTTTTCTTGTTCTATTGCAACATCATAATTAATATCATCTGCATGCGCAATTAATTCATCAATTTGTTCTTGTGTGATTGGTAATCCCAACTCTTTTTCTGTTTCTGCTAATGCAATCCATAATTTTCTCCATGTTTTAAATTTCATATCTGGTGAGAAAATATATTGCATTTCTTTACTTGCATAACGTTCTGATAATGGACTTACATATTTATCTGTGCTCATATTGATACCTCTCATTTTTCATTTGATATTTTATTCTTCAAAATCTCCACGTATATCATTTTTTGGTGGTTCCATTGGATATTCTCCTGTAAAACAACCTTTACAAATAGAAAGTCCATCTACTAATTCTTCTAATCTATTTGGCTCTAAATATGCCAAAGAATCTGCTCCAATAATGCTTCTTATTTCTTCTACTGAACGATTATATGCAATCAATTGTTCTCTTGCTGGTACGTCTGTTCCAAAATAACAAGGCCATAAAAATGGTGGAGAACTAACTCTCATGTGCACTTCTGTAGCACCTGCTTCACGAAGCAAATTAACAATACGGTCTGATGTTGTTCCTCTTACAATGGAATCGTCAATCATAATTACACGTTTTCCATTTACTGCTTCTTTAAGTGCATTTAATTTAATCCCTACACTGTTTTCTCTATTTTTTTGCATTGGCTTAATAAAAGTTCTCCCAATGTACGCATTTTTTACAAATGCTGTTCCATATGGAATTCCGGATTGTCTTGCATATCCCATAGCTGCAACATTTCCAGATTCGGGAACACCTACTACTAAATCAGCTTCAACTGGTGAATCCATTGCTAAAAACTCACCTGCACGAATTCTTGAATTATAAACACTCATTCCATCGATTTGACTATCTGGTCTAGAAAAATAGATATATTCAAATACACATCTTGCTCGTTTCTTTTCATCGATACAATGTGTTGTATCAGATTCTATTGTTCCATCACTTAAAATAGTAACAATTTCTCCTGGTAAAACATCACGAATAAAGGTCGCTCCTGCTGTATCTAGTGCACAACTTTCCGATGCAAGAAAAAACGTGTTATCTCTTCTTCCTATACATAATGGACGAAATCCAAATGGGTCTCTTGCTCCAATTAATTTTCTTGGAGACATTACAACTAAGGAATATGCACCTTTGATTTTATTCATAGCAAGTCCTATCGCTTCTTCAACCGATTTTGAATTCAATCGTTCTCTTGCAATATGATATGCAATTACTTCTGAATCAATGGTTGTTTGAAAAATCGCTCCAGTATATTCGAGCTCTTTTCTAAGCTCTAATGCATTGATTAGATTTCCATTATGTGCAAGGCCTAAAATCCCTTTAATATAATTTAATACAAGTGGTTGGGCATTTTCTCTTGTACTACTTCCTGCTGTTGAATATCGAACGTGACCTACTCCAATATTTCCTTTTAATGTTTCTATCGTTTTTGCATTAAAGGCTTCATTTACAAGTCCCATATCTTTATAACTTGATACTTTCCCTTTTGGTCCAGATGTATCACTTACTGCAATACCACAACTTTCTTGTCCTCTATGTTGTAGGGATAATAATCCGTAATAAATAGAAGAGGCAACATCTCCTCCATCTAAATCATAGGCACCAAAGACACCACATTCTTCTTTTAATTCATCTAATGTTTCAAACATGAAGAAATTCCATCCTTTTCTTTTTCAATAATTTTTATGCATCAACGCTTAAAAAGGCTAGGCACAGCTTTATATGCCTAGCCTTCTAGGCTAATTTTCTTATAATCCTAAACGCTTAAATACTTCATTATACGCTTCTTCTACATTTCCTAAATCTCTACGAAAACGATCTTTATCTAATTTTTCATTTGTATGAACATCCCATAATCTACATGTGTCAGGGCTTGTTTCATCTGCTAATATAATTTTTCCATGGAAACGACCAAATTCAATTTTGAAGTCTACCAATTTCATATCAGCTTTTAAGAAATATTCTTTTAATACTTCATTTACCTTAAATGCATATTCTTCAATAATTTTGATTTCTTCCCATGTAGCAAGTTTTAATGCTACTGCAAAATAAGAATTAATCAATGGATCTCCTAATTCATCATTTTTATAGGAGAATTCTACTGTTGGCGCATCAAACACCACGCCTTCTTCAACGCCTAATCTTTTTGAAAAACTTCCCGCTGCAATATTTCTAACGATTACTTCAAGTGGAACGATTTCTACTTTCTTAACCAGTGTTTCTCTATCACTAATTTCTTCTACTAAATGTGTTGGTACACCTTTTTCTTCTAAAATTTTGAAAACATGGTTGGACATGCGGTTATTTACGACACCTTTACCCATGATTGTTCCTTTTTTCTCACCATTAAATGCAGTAGCATCATCCTTGTAATCAACAATCAACATATCTGGATCTTCTGTTGTAAACACTTTCTTCGCTTTTCCTTCGTAAAGTAAATCTAACTTTTTCATTCCTTCACCTTGAACCTTTCTCTTTCTTGTATTCTTCATGCAATTAAAGCAATCACAAAAAGTATATCGCAGCTTACTCAATAAATCAACCTATAAATTTACCAATAAACTCTTTTATACGACCATTTCCCGAACAAAATACCTCATCCGGTGTTCCTTCTTTTACTATCACACCATCTTCCATAAAAATAATACGATCCGATACTTCTTTTGCAAATTGCATTTCATGCGTTACAATTATCATTGTCATATTTTCTTTTGCTAAATCTTTTATTACTTTTAATACTTCCCCTGTTAATTCTGGGTCTAATGCTGATGTTGGCTCATCAAAAAATAAAATCTTTGGCTGAAGCGCCAATGCCCTAGCAATAGAAACTCTTTGTTGTTGTCCACCTGATAATTGACATGGATAAGCATCTTCTTTCTCTTCTAAACCTAATTGACTTAGTAGTTTTCTTCCTCTTTCTAATGCTTCTTTTTTCGGCACTTTATCTACGCTTATCGGAGCATCAATGATATTTTTCATTACACTAAAGTGCGGAAATAAATTAAAATTTTGAAATACCAGTCCAAAGTGTTTATGAATTCTTTTCTGCTCTTCTTTTGAAACATAATGGCATTTTCCATCTTTTTCATAACAAACTTGATCCTCTAAGTAATTCAAACTACCACCATCCATTTTTTCTAACATGGTTGCACAACGAAGAAGTGTTGATTTTCCTGATCCTGATGGTCCAATAATTGAAACAACTTCCCCTTCTTCTACAGAAAGCGAAATATCTCTTAATACTTTTAATCCATCAAATTCTTTTTTCATATTTTTTATTTCTAACAATTTCATAGCCTTATCTCCCATTACTTATAATATTGAAATCTTTTTTCTATGTATTCCATAACAAATGCTACAAAATAATTAAAAATAAAATAAAAAAGACCTGCCACCATCAATGGCATAATTGAAGTTTCTTTTGCACCTATTTGTTTTGCCATCGTAAACATTTCCGCAACTGCAATTACAAATGCAAGTGATGTATCTTTTACTAATGTAATCGTCTCATTTGTAATAGGTGGGAGGATTCTTTTTATTACTTGTGGAAGAATAATTTTAAAGAATGTTTGTCCTTTTCCATAACCTAATACCTTTGCTGCTTCATACTGTCCCGCTGGCATAGATTCTATCCCAGAACGATAGATTTCTGCAAAATATGCCGCATAGTTCATAGAAAATGCTAAAATAACTGCAATAAAACGATACGATGCTGATATCTTTAAATTAAATATATAGAAAGGGGCAAAGTATACAACAATTAATTGTAACATAAGAGGTGTCCCTCTCATAATTGCAATATAAAGTTTTGCTATTGTTTTTACAACGATATTCTTTGACATTCTTCCAAATGAAATCCCTAGACCTAACGGAAGTGAAAATAATAACGTTAAAACAAATATTTGAATTGATACAATCATTCCCCCACTTAATTGCGTAAACATTGTTACTATTGACATTTTACTTACCAACCTCTCTTAATATGAATAAGGAACAGAATATATTCTGTTCCTTATTATTCTATCTCTCGTTCTTATATGCTTCTTCCTAGTTTCCTAAGCATATACTTTCAACTAAACCAAAATCTGCATATTGTTCTGCGATTTTCATGAATGTTCCATCTTCTTTCATTTCTAAAAGTGTTTTTTCAACAATATTTTTTAATTCTTCATTTCCTAATAAGAATCCAATTCCATATTGTTCTGTTGCTAGTTGTTCTTCTAATACAACAAATCCTTCTCCTCTTGAATTGATTTGATAATTTGCAACACCAATATCAATTGCAACTGCTTCTACTACACCTTGTGTTAAATCCATGAATGCAGTGTTATAATCTGCAAATTGAATTAGATCTGAAAAAGAAGTTAATAAATCAACATTCTCTTCTTTTTCTAATGCTGCTAATGCAGAAGAGTCTTTTTGTACGCCAATAACTTTTCCTTCTAAATCTGCTAATGTTTTAATTCCAGAATCTGCTAAAACAACAAAAACTTGCGAATTATCTACATATGGAACACTCCATGTATAGCTATCTTCTCTACCATTGATTGTAAATCCATTCCAAATACAATCGATTGCACCTGATGATAATTCCATATCTTTTGCATCCCAATCAATTGGTTGTTTTTCTAATGTCCATCCTAAACGATTACATACTTCTTGTGCCAAATTTAAATCAAACCCTACATAGTTTCCATCATCATCCATAAAACCATATGGCGGAAACTCTGCATCAAATCCAACAACAAATGTTGTTCGATCTGCTTCACTTGAAACTGCTTGTGTTTCTTCCATTTGCTCTTCTACTTTCACATCACTTTGTGTTTCTTGAACTTGGTCACTTGTTGTAGTTGTACTACTTCCACATGCCGCTAATGATAGTAACATTGTTGTTACTAATAAACTTGCTAATAATTTTTTCATAATTGCTCCTCCACTTTCTCCTTTTAGCAATTTACCCAATTAAATTGCTACCTTGATATCCTAGCAGAAGTTTTTTTTTATGTCAACAGATAACCTCTATTATAAACTTAAAATTTTGCATCATAACTGTTTACTAAATCTGAAATTTCTTTTGCATATTTAGGATATCGCTCTACTAAAAGTTTAATTTCCTTTTGGCCTTCATTCGCAAGTCTTTTATTGTAATCGATTTGACCTCTTAACTTTTGTCTTCTTCCATTTAAGTTATGTCGAATTTCAACCATTTCTTTTTGATCAAGTAATGCCTGAGATTGATGTAGCCAGACATGAGAATCACATAATTGATATTTATTAAGTTGTTTTAAAAGTTGTGCTTTAAAATATCCAAGATCTCCCTCTGACTCCTTAAAACGTTTTCTTTCTTCCTTCTCTTCCACATACTTGTCCCACATTTCCTTTAATTCTTTTGCATGCTTTATTTGATATTTTAAGTAATAGTAGTCTAATAAATTTCGATTATTTACATAACGAATTTTTACGGTATTTTGCAATAAAATAATACGATTAATATCTTTATTTGTTTTCGAAAGTTCTTGTACAGCCTCCATATGTTTTATATATAAAATGGTCAAAGAAACTGCACCTACCAATACGGTGATAATCATCCCAATCTGTGTATCATAATAAAATCCATATTGTAAGATTAATAACATAACAATACTAAGTACAATTGCACCAACACAAATAAAAACCATACCTTTTGCATTATCAATCATTCGCTTTAATTCCTCACATCGATAATAAAAAGCATGTTTTTCGCCTTCTAATCGATTCAAATCTTCTCGAATCAATTCATGATATTCTTCTGTTTTTTTTATATCATTATAAATTTGTGGCATAGAATCTTCTAGTTGTTCCATTTGATGAAATTTTTGATCCGATAAACGATTTCTCTTATTTTTATAAAAAATACGCTTTTCTTCATGAATTGCAATTTGTCTTGCGTACTCATTCAATCGTTCTCTTTCGTCTTTTGGCAATGCTTCTATTTCTTCGATATCTTTTAATGATGATGTGACAAAACTATATTCACTACTCAATTGATCTATTTCATAAGAAGCATCTTTCATCTGCTCTAAACAACTACGCACAAATTTATTGCGCTGAAACTCATCTGATATTTTCAGCAAATCACGGCCTTTAACTAGAGTTTGCCAATCCCACTCTTCCATTCCCAAATGCAAGCCATCTTCTGCCTCATCTAATCTATCCGTTTCGTCAAGTGTTGAATCATAGACATGTTTAAAGCGTTTTACTATCCCTTGTATCCATTTCATCTTATTAAAGATTCCTTTCTTTGGCCTTTAATTCCTACTAAAATTGTAATTTATATTACGATATTCTTCTTTCAAATCTTCTACATAACGATATAACATCTCACAATATTGCTGTTCATTTTTTTCTTTCGTATCTAAAATTCGATCCATATTTACTTGATATTCCGATTTTTTATACTCATCCTTTATCGCTTCAAGTTGTGTTTCAATTTCTAATGAGCAATCTCCTGTTTTAAACTCTACAACAAAATCAAGGTATTCTTGTTCTGTAAGACTGAACCTTTTGGCAAATAATAATTGTTTTAGGGTTTCCTTATTTCCTGATATGTCATAAGATTTCTTAAAATAAAATGCTGCATGTTCAAAATAAAATAATTTTGCCCAACACACACCGACACAATGATATAATTTTGCTTTCACGAATTGTTCATTATTTGGTAAAATAAAAAGCAATCTATAATATTCATCTAATGCAAAAGCATATTGTTTTTTTGCTAAAAAATTATCTGCCTTAGCATGTTTTCTTTCATAGATACTTAGCACACTATTCTTTTTTAAAGCAGATAAAATTTCTTGTTCTTCTTCTTTTGAAAAAAAACACATATAACTCAAGATACGTTCTACAACTCTATGCAGACTTTCTCCCTTGCTTATTGCTCGTTCTAAAACATCTGCTAATTCTTTTTCTTCACAATCTAATCGAATCCATGATACTAGTTTTGGATCCTTAAACTCATCCTCTAATAAATACACATTTAATTGAATAAAATAACATAATTCTTCTAATGTGTATAATGTAATATGAAAACCTTTCGGAATATATCCATTTTTTGCTCGTTTTCCAATACAAAGTATCACATTTGACATCTTAATTCCCATCCTATTTTTAAACTTTTCTTACTATATCATAAATTTCTCATCCCACTTGCCATTTGTCGTTGAAAAAAATTCACCAAATCCAATATCTTCTACATGAATACTAATACTTTTTTCACCTATCATTTTTACCTCGAGTAACAAACGATTCGTTTGATTCTCTCTATTACTTAATCCCTCTAATGTCATAATTGCTGTTTGCGTGTTACGTCCATCAATCGGTGTGATAAGAAATTCAAGCTGATTTGATTTTGATAAAATAAGTTCTATTTTTTTCTTTGCATGATACCAACTAGTTCCCATTTCAAGTATCGGACAATATATTTCAACGCCTTTTTTTATTACATTCATTCCTATATTGTATTTCAACTTTTCATTTCCAAGATAAATATATTGATTTTCTTTTTCTTCTTCTGAAATATACTCCAAGTAATTATAACATGCACCTTGACTAAATAAATTATTCCCCTGAAAAACTCTTCTATTTTGACAAAGAAGGGTAAGCGATTGTTCAAACCACGCATTTAAAAATCCAGAACCTAGTAAATACGTTATTCCAATATGTCCTTTTGCTATTTGTCCCCTTATAATCTCTTCAAACTTTTCATCATACTGTTCTTTTTTTGATAGTAACAATTCATCAGATGCTCTAAAGTGCTCTTCCTTCTCTACAAATCCGACAATAGGTGTAGCGTTTCTATTAAAATGCACGTGATAACTTACAAGTAACTCATTTTCTAACTCGAATAACAGAATTCTTCCTTTTAAAAGTTCTTCTTTTTGATGTGTGATATAAGAAAAAACACTTTCTGATTTACTAATTACTTTCACATCAAGATTTGGAATATCTAAATATTCTATAACTTTTTCCAGTACAAGATTCATACGTTCATCTAATTTTTCTACTGTAATCATAAGTCCAATTGCTTGTTCCATTGGAACAACTACCGTCAACTTAGACAATGTTCTTTTTATAAATAAAGCTAAAATTGCTGGCATTTCGTATTTTACTGATTCAATTTGAATACAATCCTCATTGTAGGCAAGATCCAATAAGTGATCTAATATTGTTCCCTCTTCCTTTGTATACTTTTTTGCATCATTTCCATAATACCATTGATTTACGGAATGTTTCTTAAACAAAGTACTCGGAATATTATATTGTGTTCCTCCTGCAATTTGAGAAAATGTCTCTGGTTTTTTATCACCAATTTTCAAGTAGCTAATTTGCACATGTGAACTTGACAAATCATATCCAATGATATATTTTGTTTTGCTACTTTTCATAAAAGCTTCTCTTAAAAGCATTTCACTATCCACCCCTTTCTCTTAAAGCGGTTTAAAAACTTGTTCTGTAATAAAATCTAATTTCCAATATTCCTCTAATAAAGTTAACGTTTTATCACTTATTTGTTCTTCTTGGCTTACTGCTAATTCATTTATTTTTTGAAATTTTCCTATTTTTCTGATATCGCTATTATCTATATAGTGCAAAGACGCACTTTTTGTTAATTGTTCACTATTTTTTTGTTCTTCAGAAATATAATATTGTAGCTCTTCTTGCGAAAAAACAATTATTTTTTTTGTATATATTCCATAATAAGAATATTTTAACTTTTCATTGTTAAAGTTTTGATTTGAACCATTTTTCCTTAACAAATAATGTAACATAATTTCTTGATTATGTTGTGTTTTATATTCCACAATAGATATATCATTGAGCCACTCTAACTTTATAGATAAATGAGAATATTTTTTTAAAAATCGAAAAATCAAACGTTCTTTTATAATTACATCTTCAGCCATTTCTTTTAGCAATTGTATTAGATTTTCTTCTAAAGTTGATAATTTATTACAATAAAAATAAAGAACTGCTAATTTACAAATACTATGAAGACTCTCTTTTCTTCGGTATATTTTTATAATTTCATTGATTACAATTCCATTAATTTTATCTTCTTTTATAAAATATTCAAAGGCTGCATGTGCAAGATACATTTGTTCTATTTCTAATTTCGCACTTCCTTTTATATACGTACTAAATACATCAATTTCATCTGGAAGAAATTCTTGTGTTTTTATCATTTGTTGTAATATTCTCTCACAAATATGATAGGTATCAATCAAGAAACTATCTGCAATTTTTGCAATTTTTCTCAAGTCTTTTGTTGTTCCCTTTGCGTAAAGTACTAAATACTTTAATATTGTTTCATTGTAAATTTTATGAATAAAACAATACTTACAAAGCCAAAGTAAATGTTGATCCTCTGTAAAATCAAGCTCTTCTATCCTTAATTCAATAAGGTATAACATAGATTTTAATTCTCCATACTCTGGCCCATACGTTATAATATATTGATATACTTTCTCAAAAAAACCTCTAAGTAAAAGCAAATGAATAAATGCTTTATAATCCTTCACGGAAATCTCACAGATTTCAATTCGATTCAAATATTCATCTAATAAGAGAATATAATCTTGTTCATAATAAAAGCGCACAAGTTTTATACGAAGACCTTCTTTATATTTTTCTTGTATCTCTTCACAATTCGCCAAATGATACAATCGATTTTTATTTTCTTCGTTGATGTGCATAAATTCTATATCTTGATCATATAAATACAAATTAAATCCGATTTCTTCCTCCATGTATTCTTTTATTTTTACTGCAATTTCTTGAATTGGTAAAAGTGCTCTACATTCAATACTTTTATCTTTAACAACTCTATTCCCATTAATGTCTTCCAAAAATATTGTATTTCGTTTTCCATAAATCTTTGGAAATACTTGTCCATCTTCCACTTGATATGTTGTTTCTTTTTTTAATCTTTCATGAACTACAATTACTTTTTTAATATTGGATGGAAGATTTTTTATAACATGAGTAAACAGTATTTTTACAAACTCTTTACTATTATCATATGTGATCATTTCCTTACAAAAAATTTCACAATACAAATAAGCTAAACATTCATCTATTCTTTCTGCATATAATTGTTTTATTATAAAACGTTCTATTTGAAGCTGATAGCTTATATATATTTCCTCATATTTCTCTCTATTTTTATGAAGAAATCGATATAAATACGCACATTGCTTGTAATCCAAATAATTTTTATACGTAAAATACATCAATACAATTTGAGGAATTTCTTCCTCATAAATCAAATCAATTGATTGCATATAAAATTCATATAATTTTGTAATGCGCAATTGATTTTCAATTGCTAATTTGTAGAAAGAAAACGCAATCGCATCTTTTCGATCCCCTTTCATTAGCAAACATGTAATTGCCTGTAATAATTCTTGGTTTTCATAAATTTTATAACTATCAATTAAAAATTCCATAGAATGTTGATCATATTCCTTTTTATGAAGTGCATTGTAAGTAATAACACTATACAATTCTTTTGAAATACAATCATACTTTACACCAAATTTTAAAATTCGAAGTTCCCAATCACTTAAAGTAGAAAGTAATGTTGGGAATTCATTCAGTAATAAGACTGCCTCTAAATATAACAATGGACTTTTACATCCATTACAAAGAAGTTCTTTTATAAACTCATATTTTTTAGAAGCATTTTTATTTAATTCTTCTGATAAAAATAATAAAAGCCAAGAAATATTCCAATTGGTAGAATGTTCATAATATAATTCAAGAATCTCTTTTTCTACCTGCTTAATATACTCTTTTTCTTGACTTAAAAGTGTAGTTAAATATAAATAATATGCATATAGAGAAGTATCTTGCGATTCTTTGACATACACTTCACATTTTTCTAATTGCCATCTTCCTTCATTCGTCTTGCCTTCTGTAATTAAAACATGCGCATAGAAAAAAGCATATTCCTTAAATTTATCCTCCATTGTTTCAAAGTGATCTAATATTCCATACATTTTCTTCAACCATATCTTACTAGATATTTTTTTCGAACGAAATGCAATATAGGACATCATCATATCCACTTTGCTTTTTTGTATATAATTTTTTGTTTTTCCTTTTGCACTTTTGTATTTTTTCTGATGTGCTAACACAGAAACTTCAAATGTTTCTCTATTTGTTTTAATTATAATTTTTCCATAATTTTTTCCTGCATGGATAGCTGTTCCATTAATTTTGATCGGTATTGTATAGACCTCTTCCGTAAAGTCTGTTACCTTAATTCTTTTTTGTTCTAGTTCAATAAATTTTCCATCTAGTTCAATAAGAATTTCATCGTATCCCCACCCCTTTTTTTGTATCGTTAAATATTCAGTGGGTATTTCCTCTTGCAAAATTGGAATGAAAAGTTCCTTTTTTATCTCATACATAATTGGATATTTTTTTTGAATTCTTTGTAAAAATTCTTCAACACGTTGATTTTTACAAATATCCTTGCTAGTTAGTCCTCTATAAATCAAGCAATACTCTTTGCCTGTTTCTTTCAGCAAATCATAAAATGAATGATGATAAAAAAGAGTAACTGCTTCTTCCCAATTTGTTTTTGCAAGATTTGTAAAATGAAACAAATTTTTTATTTCACCCAATGAAGTTTGTTCTACTTTAGGTATAATATTTATATAAAAAGGAATGGATATTTCTCCATAAGATGAAAGGATTGAAATATGTCCACTTAACGTATCCCCTACTTGCATTCCAAAGCTATTAAATTGATAATACAGTTCTCCAGTTTCATTATTAAATCCTTCACAATCACATTGAAATCTCATGTCGGAAGAGATTACTTCTATATCATATTCCTCTTTAGAATCTGCACCTACAAGAAAAAATCCATTTGCAATTTGATCTTTTTCTATATTTAAATAAATCTCTTTACATGAAATATGTAAGGTTCTTTTCTTTGTCTCCATTTTTTTCTTTAGTAATTCTTCTACTTTAATGTTCAATATTCTCACCTCGTAACCAAGTTATAACCTAACTCACAGTATAACACTTTTCACACTTTGTTTGCAAGAATTCCAAAATACTACATACATTATTTATAACAATATATTTATCTAAGAAATGAGGTATTTATGGATACTACTATCGATAACTCAAATTACAAGGGAGCACTACAAATCTTTGTAAATTCTTCAGTAGGTACTCTTCCTATTGAACAGGCACTCGTAAAAATTACAGTTACAAACATGCCAGATTCAATTCTTTTTGAACTTACAACGGATTCCTCTGGACACACACCTATCACTTACCTTCCCACTCCTAATCTTAATTACAGTTTAGAGCCAAGTGAAGTCAGACCATATGGTGAATATGATCTCCAAATCACTGCAACTGGATATCAACCCCTAGTCATAGAGAAAGTACAAATACTTGCAGATGAAATGGCACTTCAACATGTCACTTTAACACCCAATGAATTAACAGAGCCTACTCCAGAAATAATAATTCCAAATCATACACTTTATGGAACATATCCGCCAAAAATTCCTGAGGATGAAATCAAAAAAATACCTGAATCAGGAGAGATTGTATTAAGTCGTGTTGTGGTACCAGAATATATCATTGTTCACGACGGCGTACCGACGAATAACTCTGCAAAAAATTATTATGTAAAATATAAGGATTATATTAAGGCTGTTGCTTCTGCAGAAGTATATGCTACGTGGCCTGAAAGCACTCTTTACGCAAATATTTTAGCCATACAATCCTTTACATTAAATCGTGTCTATACAGAATGGTATAGAAATAAAGGATATGACTTTACCATTACGTCTAGTACTGCATTTGACCAAAAATGGTCCTATGGTCAGACAATCTTCTCAAATATTGATTATCTAGTCGATACTATTTTTGCAAATTACTTATCAAGACCTGGTGTAAAACAACCGATTTTCACCTCTTATTGTGATGGCAATCGTGTCAATTGTACTGGGCTTAGTCAATGGGGTTCTAAATACCTTGGTGATGAGGGATATAGTGCAATTGAAATCATTCGCTATTACTATGGTAATGATATGTTTATTAATACTGCTGATGCAATCAGTGGTGTACCATCCTCTTGGCCTGGTTATACTTTAACCATTGGATCTTCTGGTGAAAAAGTACGTCAAATGCAAACACAATTAAATCGTATTGCACGCAATTATCCTCTCATCCCTACAGTAAATGTAGATGGTATCTATGGACAGCAAACTGCAAATGCTGTAAAAGTATTTCAAAAAATATTTAATCTTCCTGCCACTGGAAATGTTGATTATACAACTTGGTACAAAATCTCTGAAATTTATGTAGGTGTTAGTCGTATCTCTGAACCAGATTAAAAAAACTGCCACTTTGCTAAGTGGCAGTTTCCTTTTTATTTCGATAATAGCATCATAATTTCATTGCTTCTAACAATAAATTTATTCATTGCTTCCGCTTCAAGTGGTGCATGTTGAATTTTAGCTAAATCATATAATTGTTCACAAATAAGTTTTGTATGTTCCTCTTCTGTATGTTCTAATACATAAGACACAAGTGGATGATTTGCATTAAGTACTAATGTTTCTCCATCATCTCCTCCAAACATATTTGGGTCCATTCCTGGCATTGCATACATTTTCATCATATCTTTCATACGTCTTGATTCTTCTGAAATTGTAATTACTGATGATATTTTCTTATTTTTAAGTTTTTCAACTTTTACTTGCATCTTATCTTTTTTCAATGCTTTTTTGAAGATATCACCAATCGTTTCTGCTAGTTTATCAAGCTCTTCTTGCGCTTTTTTACTTGTTTTTGTTTTAAATGCATCTGTTAAATCTGCATCAATTCTAACAAATTTGACACCTTCATTTTTCGCTTCAAGTTGAGAAACAAATGGTTGATCAATATGGTGTGTTAAAATAACTGCATCCATTTTCGCATTTTTAAACATATTGATATATTGACCTTGTTGTTGCTCATCTGTTACGTAATAGATTGTTTTATCTGTCTTTTCTTCTGCTTCATCAGAAGTTTCATCTACCACTTCTGCCTCTACTTTTTCTCCAGATTCATCTACTGCATTTTCCTCTTCTTTATCGATTGCTTTTACTTCAAGACATTCTGGTAATGTCATATACTTTCCATCAAGGTTTTTAAATAAAATATAATCTGTCATTTTTTCACAGAATTTATCATCTTTTAAACAACCAAATTTAATAAATGGACTTATATCATCCCAATATTTTTCGTATTCATCTTTTTCGACTTTGCACATACCTGAAAGCTTGTCTGCAACTTTTTTACTAATGTATTCTGATATTTTCTTTACAAATCCATCATTTTGTAGCGCACTTCTTGAAACATTTAATGGTAGATCTGGACAATCAATTACACCTTTTAATAATAATAAAAATTCTGGAATTACTTCTTTGATATTATCTGCAATAAATACTTGGTTATTGTATAATTTAATGGTTCCTTCTATTGATTCGTATTCTGTGTTGATTTTTGGGAAATATAAAATTCCTTTTAAATGAAATGGATAATCCATATTTAAATGAATCCAAAATAGTGGTTCTTTAAAGTCAGAAAATACTTTTCTATAAAAATCAATGTAGTCTTCTTTTGTACAATCATTTGGATGTTTTGCCCATAATGGATTTGTCTCATTCAAAAGTTCTGGACGTTTTTTGATTTTTAATTTTACAACTTCTTGTGTTTCCTCTTCGCCTTCTTTTTTCTCTGGTTCAATGCGTTCTATCACTTCATCTGTATCTAATTTTTCTGATTCTTCAATCGTTTGTGTATCTGTTGTATTTTCTTTTGTTAAGTAGATTTCTGTTGGCATAAACGAACAGTATTTTTTAATAATTTCTCTTGCTTTATATTCATTGCAAAATTCTAAAACATCTTCATTTAAGAATAATGTAATTTCTGTTCCTACTGTAGTTTTACTGCCTTCTCTCATATCAAATTCTGTTCCACCATCACATTCCCAATGAACAGGTGTTGCGCCTTCTTGAAAAGAAAGTGTATCAATGTGTACTTCATCTGCAACCATAAATGCAGAATAAAATCCTAGACCAAAATGTCCAATAATTTGATCTTCATTTGTTTTATCTTTATATTTTTCAATAAAATCTGTTGCACCAGAAAATGCGATTTGATTAATATATTCTGATACTTCATCTTCTGTCATTCCAATACCATTGTCAATAAATTTTAATGTTTTAGCTTCTGGATTTAATACAACTTGAATTTTTGCCTTATAATCGTTTGGTAAAGTATATTCTCCCATCATATCTAATTTTTTTAATTTTGTGATTGCATCACAACCATTTGATATTAACTCTCTATAAAAAATATCATGGTCTGAATACAACCATTTTTTAATGATTGGAAAAATATTGTCGCTATTAATTGATAAACTACCGTGTTTGTTTTGCATAACTATTTCCTTTCTTATTTTACAAATTTTCTTATACATAATTTTAATGCCACTTTACAAAATTGTCAACAAAAAATTAGCACTCATTTAGAACGAGTGCTAACAGTTTCAAAAATTTCAAAAAAATCTACATCATCTTGCTCTAAATTATCAATCAATGTAAGTTCTTTCCATAGAGATTCATTTAATGCTTTTGATAAATTTTGGATATAGGATTCATATACCGCTCCAAATGCTTCTTGCTTTTTTTGTTCTAATATTTTAATTTTATTGTCATTTGTTTCCTCCAAATCAAAAGTAGAAATACATTTAATAATATGATATCCAAAACTCGTTTCCACCACATCACTAATTTCATCTACACTAAGATTAAATGATGCCTCTAAAAAGCTTTCTTCCATCTCTCCAATTCCAAAAGAATATTTACTTTTTGTATCTTCATTATATTGCTCAATTAAAGATTCAAAATCACTTCCTGATTTTGCCATATTACATACTTCTAATGCCTTATTATATGCTGTACGTTTTTCTTCAGCAGAATATTCTACACGATTTCCATTTTCGTCTAAATCTGATGTTTTTATCAAAATATGCTCTACTGTAATTCTTCTAGCTTCATCATCACTAATTTCTGTATTGACATTTGCAACATAATATTCATAAACATTTTTTGCAATCGCATATTCTGTATATATTTGTTCTATTATTGATTTTGATACACCTAATTGCTCCCTTTTTGTTTCTGAAAGAGAATCATAAAAAAGATTTGTTGCTTCTTTTACCTCTTTGATTTGTTCCTCACTTAATTCTATTTTCTCATCCCTTGCAATTAAATTCATTACTTTTACTTGTGCAATTTGAGCAAGTGCAATTTCTTTCACGTTATCCTCTAGTGTTACACCATCAAGGCTTGCACTCCATATTTTATTCGTGTACACACTTTCGTATTGTTCTTGAATTGTGCTTACATAAATCATATACTCTGGCACTGTACAAGAAATATTATTTATAATAAACACCTCATTTTTTGCAAAACCAGTAGTAAGTACTATTTTTTTTCTAAGATCTCCTAACCCACATCCTGTTAAGGCAAATGCCATTATGAAAAGGAGTAAACATATTTTCCATTTATTTTTCATTAAAATAACCCATTCTTTTTTCTTCATATCTATACTATATTTTTTATATAACTTCCTGTCAGTGATTTATCGATTTGAATTTGGCTTGTTATTCTTACTTTCAATTCATCTACATGTGATATTATTCCAATCATTCGATTCCCTTCCACTAAAGAATTTAAAACATTACATGCTTGGTTAATCGCTTCTTCATCTAAAGAACCAAATCCTTCATCTATAAATAACGCTTCTACATAAATTCCTCCACTACTTGCTTGTGCAACATCACTTAATCCTAATGCAAGACACAACGATGTCTTAAACGTTTCTCCTCCAGATAATGTTTTAATGGAACGATTTTTTCCTGTATAATAATCCATCACTTGTATTTCGAGGTTATCTTTACTTCTTCCATCCGTCACTTTATTTATTCTTGATAATTCATATCTTCCACTTGTCATATCACGAAGCCTTATATTCGCAGCTCGCAAAATGTCTTCAAAGTAATAGGCGAGAACAAATTGCTCAAACACTATTTTTTTACGATTATTTCCAGTTGCAATATTTACTAGATCTTGTACAACACCATATTTTTCTTTTTGAATTCTTATTTTTTCCTCTTTTTCTTCAATTGATTTTTTACTTCTTGTAATTTGATCTAATAAAATTTGAATTTTTCTTTTTTTATCATTTCGAATTAATTTTTCACCTTTTATCTGTTGAATCTTTTGATAAATCGGTTCAAGATCAATTTTTTTCTTATCTTTTATTAATTCTTTATAATGTACAAAAAGTTCTTCTAATTTTGCCACATTTTCTTGGTATTGTAAAATTTCTGTTTCAATTGCTTTTAATTTTGTTTCTGAAAGCAACGATTTTTGAAATTCTTCACTTGAATCAAATCCAAACTCTTTTAATTGAATCGCAAACAATTCTTGCTTTTCTCGAAAGATTTGTTTTTGTTTTTCAAGTTCAAGTTTCAGTTCTTCTTCTTGTCTTTTTTTCTCAACAAACAAAACAGATGCATTTTCATACTTTGTAATATTTTTCAAAAAAGACTCCTCTTTTTTTCCCAAAGACTGTATAGTTTCCCCTTTTATTGCATCTTGATATTTCTCCATTAATTCCTTGATCGATGTTTCTTCTTTTTCATATGCTTCTTTTATTTGTTTTTCTTCTTCCACATACTGAATTACATTTTTATAAATACTTTGGCATTTTTTTTCTTTGTCTTGCCATTGCTTTTTTAACTCTTCCATTTCCGACTCTTTTAATACTTCATGTTCTGCTTTTGCAATATTAGGATGTTGTATTGAACCACATACTGGACACGGTTCTCCTTCTTTTATCAGAGCAGCCACAATGCCAATGGCACCAAATCGTATTTTTTGTTCTTCTGCGAAAAAATTATCTCTCGCTCTTTGCTCTTCTTGTTGCAATCGAAGGTAGAGTTCTTGTTCTTTTTCTCTCTTTTTCTCTAACTTCTTCACTTCTATTGTATATGCATCAAATTCTTGTTTCTTTTGTATCAATTGTATTCTATTTTTAATACTTTCTAAAATATCCTCTTTTTTTTCATAATGTTGTTTGAAGGAATCAAGTGCTTCTTTTAAAGAACATTGCTCCGTATTAATTTTCGTAAGTTTCTCTTGTGATTTTTGATATTGTTCTTTAATCAATAAAATTTGTTCCCATACAGAAACCAACTTTTGAGCAAGTCGTCCCTTTTCTTTTTGCAAAATGAGAACATTCATTTCTTCTTTTTTCTTTAAAATAGCCTCTCGATCTCTTGTAATTTCTTCCAGTTTCTCTATTTGTTCATTATCACGTTTTGCTAAAGACTCTATCTTATTTTCTCGTTCTAATATTTGGTCCATTTCAATTTCTTCTTTTTCTAATTGTTTTAACACAATTTTCTGACGTTCTTTTTCCTTCTCTAAATAGCCAAGAAGTTCTTCATTTGAAAATTTTGTGCGTGTTTTTATTTCCACCCATTCTTCATTTTGAAGTTCAATCAAATGAATTGCCTCATCTATTTGTGTTTGAAGTATCTGCACTGCTCGATAGGATGCACTCGCTTCTTCCTTCAATTTTTCAGTAAAAATAGCATATTGATTTGTTCCAAAAATATCACGAAAAATTTTTGTCTTTTCTACAGGTGTTGCCGTTAAAAGCCTTGAAAACTCTCCTTGCGACAACATGGACACTTGACGAAATTGTTGATAATCTAGGCTTAATATCTCTTTGATTGCATTTGTTACATCAATATTTCCTTCTATTACTTTCCCATCCTCGTATGTTAAAAGAGCACGTTCTTTTTCTTTTGTCATTTCGTCCGAACCTACTTTTCGTTTTTTCGGACGTAAATACTCTGGATTTCTACGTATTATATATGTTTTATTTCTATGTAAAAAAGTAAGTTCTACAAATGTTTCAATATCACCTTTTGCAAAATCACTTCTTACACTGTTTTTTTCTCGATTATCTCCACTTAAATTTCCATACAATGCATATGCAATGGCATCAAAAATAGAAGTCTTTCCTGACCCTGTTTTTCCTGTAATGAGAAATAAATTCTCATTACTCAATGATTGAAATTCTATTTGCTCTTTATCCCTATATGGACCCCAAGCACTCATTATTAATGTAATTGGTCTCATTCGTTATTTCCCATTCGTTGAACTACTTCTACTACCTTTTTGTGTTTGATTTCTCCTAAATTTTGTTCACAAACAAATTCATAGAATTCAGAAAACAAATCTACAATATTTTTTCCTTCATTTCTTCTTGCTACAAACTCATTACGTTCTATATTCAATTCATTTTTTTCTAAAATAATTTGCATTGTATTCGGATATTTTTCTCGAATGCAATCCATCGGATCCATTAACTCTTCTTTATCTGTTAAGATAGCTTGTATATAATCCTCTTTTCCATCTACCACAACTTCTTCCATTAATTCTCTTAAGGTACCTTTTATTTTTCTCATAGCACGAAGAGGGGTGAGCGGTATTTTTGTAATACTCATTTCTTCTTTTTCTTTTAAATCAACTAAAACAATATTTTTGATACGATTAACTTCCGAAAAAGAATACGCAAGCGGAGATCCTGCATAAATAACGTTACAATTAATTTCTTGCGGCTTATGAATATGTCCTAATGCAACGTAATCAAACGCCTGAAAGAGACTACTTTCCACATTATCAATTCCACCTACATATATACTTGTTTCACTATCCGATATCTCTGGAACTACATTTTTATTTGTTACAAAAAAATGAGTGATTAGCACATTTCTAATACTTTCATCAACTTTATTTTCTTCCTTTGCAAGGACAAGAGATACTGCCTCATTATTTGTTTTTACACCAACTATACCAGGTTTAAAAAATGGCATTAAAGTAAACTCAACTACTCCATATTCATCTTCTAACTTTATCTTTTTAAGACACTCTTCAAAACTTCCTGCGATATACAATCCTTGTTTTTCCAAAATATTTTTTCCAAACCCTAATCGTTCCGGTGAATCATGATTTCCACTGATCATAAGTACTTTTATATTGCATTCTAAAAGTCTTGTTAAAAACTCACTTAAAACAACCACTGCTTCTGATGTAGGTACCGCTCTATCATATACATCTCCTGCTATGACAAATGCATCCACTTTATAAATGGATGCAATCTCAATCATTTGATCTAATATATACTTTTGATCAACTAGCATAGAAAAATCATTTACACTTTTTCCAATATGTAAATCTCCCGTATGCAAAAATTTCATACAAAATAACCATACCTTTCTCGCCTTTGCTATTCCACAATAATACTCCAGCCGTTTGGTCCTTCTATTTTTCCTAATTGAATTCCTGTAATAGTATCGTATAATTTTTGGCTTAACTCTCCAATTCCACCATCTTGGATTTGAAGAACTAAATCACCTTCTCTTAAATGTCCAACTGGAGAAATAACAGCTGCTGTTCCTGTCCCCCAAACTTCTTCTAATGTTTGATTTTTTGCAGCTTCAAATATTTCATCTACAGAAATTCGTCTTTCTTCAACGTCATATCCCCAACGTTTACATAATTCAATACAACTGTCTCTTGTAACTCCTGGTAAAATGCTTCCATTCAACATAGGAGTTAGAATTTTCCCATTTATTTTAAAGAAGATGTTCATTGCACCTACTTCTTCAATATATTTTCTTTCCACTCCATCTAACCATAATACTTGTGAATACCCTTCATCATGCGCTTTCACTTGAGCCTTTAAACTTGCAACATAATTTGCTCCTGCCTTCGCCTCTCCAAGTCCACCTTTTACCGCACGAACATATTCATCCTCAATCCATATTTTTACTGGGTTAAGACCTTCTGGGTAATATGCACCAACCGGTGATAAGATAATAATAAATTTATACGTGTGAGATGGTCGAACTCCTAAAAATGGATCCGTTGCAATAATAAATGGTCTAATATATAAAGAAGTACCTTCTTTTGTAGGAATCCATTCTTCATCTGTTTTTACAACGGCTTTGATTGCTTGTAAAAAATCTTCTGGATCCAATTTTGGAATACAAATTCTTTCATTTGTTTTATTCGCACGTTCTATATTTTTATCTGGTCTAAATAATAATGTTTTTCCTTCACTTGATTTATAAGCTTTTAATCCCTCAAACATTTCTTGTCCATAATGAAATACCATTGCTGATGGGTCAAGCATAATAGGTGCATATGGTACAACTCTTGGGTCGAACCAACCTTTTCCTTCTTCATAATCCATTACAAACATATGATCCGTAAAAATTGTTCCAAATACTAATGGATTATCTTCTTTTGGTTGTTCTTTCTTGTTCTTATTTAGCTCATATCTTATGTCTAACATTTTATTTTCCCTCTCTTTTCTTTTCATATTTCAAAAAATGATATGTTGTATCAAAATAATATTGTTCATCACTTGAAGCTGTTATTTCCCACGTCTCATCTTCCTCTAAATTTGGAATATAACAATCTGCTTCATACGTACGATCAATCTTCGTAACATGTGCAAGATCACAATATGGTAGCATTTGTCTATAAATACTTTCTCCACCAATGATATAAATGTCTTCTTTTTTATAAGTTTTTAATGTTTCAAGTAATTCCTCTATCGAATGTACTACCAAAGCATCTTTTACTTTATAAGTTTTATCCCTTGATAAAATGATATTGGTTCGATTTGCCAGTGGCACTTTTCCCGGAAATGTTTCTAATGTCTTTCTTCCTAGTACAACCACTTTTCCCGTTGTTTCCTCGCGAAACATCTTCATATCTGCTGGAATACGTACTAATAATTCATTTTTATTTCCTATTGCCCACTTTTCATCAACTGCCACAATTAAATTCATATACGTTACTTCCTCTATCTTTCTATTGCTAAATTGCTATCGGTATATTCTTTATTTGTTCTCCTGTAATATAATTTTCTATTATAACATCTTTTGCGCTAAAATCATAAAAGTTTTTAATTTCTTTGTTTAATGAAAATTTAGGCGCGTCAAACTGTTCTCTAGTAATTAATTCTTTAACAATCGGAATATGTCTGTCGTATATATGAGCATCTGCAATTACATGAACAAATTCTCCTACTTCCATGTCACATACTTGTGCAATCATATGAAGTAATACACTATATTGCGCAACATTCCAATTATTGGCCGCTAAAACATCTTGTGATCGTTGATTCAAAATTGCATTTAAGGTTAACCTTTTTTCACCTACACGTTGTGTAACATTAAAAGTCATACTATAGGCACATGGATATAAATTCATTTCATGTAAATTTTCATGAACATAAATATTCGTAATAATTCTACGACTAAATGGATTATTTTTCAAATCGTATATCACACGATCTACTTGATCCATCAATCCTTCTTTATATTGGTGTTTAATTCCTAACTGATAACCATATGCTTTTCCAATGGATCCTGATTGATCTGCCCATTCATCCCAGATCGAGGAATTTAACTCATTAATATTATTTGATTTTTTTTGCCAAATCCATAAAATTTCATCTGTAGCACTTTTGATGGCTGTTTTGCGGAGTGTTATTAATGGAAATTCTTTTCTTAAATCATAACGATTTACCACCCCAAATTTTTTTATTGTATAAGCAGGTGTTCCATCAGGCCAAACCGGTCTGACTTTTTCTCCTTCCGTACTTGTTCCATTTTCTAAAATATCTTTGCACATATCTACAAAAATTTTATCTGCGTAACTCATGTTCTATTCACAACCTTCCTCATTTTTATCGATCCCATTTATCACTCAAAGAATTGATTTGATCTGCAAATTTTGCAAGTTCTTTATTTGGTAATCCTTCATTTTTTCTAATAACATTCATTAGTCTTGTTCCGGCTGCAAGTAATCGTTCAAATACTTCCGCAACATGTTTTGCAGTCTTTTTCATGATAGGAATTGGTAATGCCTCATATTCTATTTCATTTTTTGCCAAGTCATATCTTGTTCCACTAAATGGAGCATATGCTTTTAGACCATGTTCAACTTTAAGACACTCTGTAAAAGAGTCACATACACTCGATTCTCCATGCGTAACAAACACATTAGAAAGTGGACTTTGAAATCCTTTTACCCAATTAATCAATCCTTCTTTATCCGCATGACCACTAATTCCCGCTAATTGTAAAATTCTTGCTCTTACATTTATTACTTCTCCAAAAAGTTTTACTTCTTCTGCTCCTTCTATGATGCTTCTTCCCAATGTCCCAACAGCTTGATATCCAACAAATAAAATTGTACATTCTTTTCGCCACAAGTTATGCTTTAAATGATGTCTAATTCTTCCAGCTTCACACATTCCAGACGCAGATATAATTACTTTTGGCTTTGTATCAAAGTTAATCGCTTTTGATTCATCACTTGTAATTGATAATTTTAATCCTCTAAATGAAATAGGGTTAATTCCTTTTTTTACAAGTTCCATTGCATCATTATCAAAGCATGTATAGACATTTTTTTGAAAAATCCCTGTTGCTTCTACTGCTAATGGACTATCTACATATACTTCAAAATCTGGAAATCCTTTTATAATATTGTCTTCTTTAATTTTTCGTATAAAATATAACATTTCTTGTGTTCTTCCTACTGCAAAGGATGGAATAACTACATTCCCTCCTTGATCGAATGTAGATTGAATCACACTTGCGAGCTCTTTCACATAATCTGGTCTTTCCAAAGAATGTAATCTATCTCCATATGTGGATTCCATTACCACATAATCTGCTTCTAATGTTTTTTGTGGGTCTTTAATAAGTGGCTGATTCCAGTTCCCAATATCTCCTGAGAACACAATTTTTTTCGATATTCCATCTTCCTTTAGCCAAACTTCAATACTTGAAGATCCCAATAAATGTCCAATATCTGTAAAGCGTATTTTCACCCCTTCACATATATCAATTATTTTTTGATATGCGCATGGAACAATACTTTTAATAATTCCATCTGCATCTTCCATTGTGTAAAGTGGTTCTTCATATTCTATTCTTGCACTTCTCTTTGCTTTTCTTTTTCTCCACTCTGCCTCATGCATTTGAATATGTGCACAATCTCGCAACATAATACCACATAAATCCGCACTTGCTTCTGTCATAAAAATCTGACCACGAAATCCTTTTGCATATAGAGATGGTAACATTCCAGAATGGTCTACATGTGCATGTGTTAAAAATACGTAATCAATTTGTGAATCATCCACAGGTAATGGCTCATTTTCATAAACATTTACCCCTTGTTCCATTCCATAATCCACTAAAATATGTTTGCCACAAATAGATAAGTAGTGACAACTTCCTGTAACTTCATGTGCTGCTCCAATAAATGTTATTTTCATCTCATTCACCATTACCTTTTCTTACTATTCTTTTATAATATACCAAATATAGTATAGTATACCAAATTTTTGTATATAAAAAAAGAGCTATGCGCGATAGCTCTCTTAAAATTTTTTTATTTTGTATCCTCTAACCAAGTTTTGATTTGCTCGTGAATACCAGCACCATCAAATTTATATTTTACGAGAAGTTCCGCTGCACTTCCAGATTCTCCAAATACATCTTGCATACCAATATTTAAACATAATGTAGGTGCTTTTCTTGATAACGCATCATTTACTGCACTGCCTAATCCTCCAATTACAGAATGTTCCTCTATTGTTACCACCTTACCAGTTTTTTTCGCAGATGCAATGACAAGTTCTTCATCTAAAGGTTTGATTGTGTGGATATTAATTAATTCTGCATCAATCCCCTCTTCTTTCAATTTTTCTACAGCTTCTAATGCGGAAGATACGCAGATACCATTTGCGATAACCGTAAGATCTTTTCCTTCTTTTATCACATTTCCTTTTCCAATTTCAAACTTATATCCTTCCACATCGTTAATAACAGGAACTGCTGCACGACCAAATCTTAAATACACTGGTCCTACGTATTCTGCTGCTGCATGTACTGCCGCTTCTGCTTCGATTGCATCACTTGGACAAATAACAACCATTCCTGGAATCGTTCTCATAAGTGCAAGGTCTTCATTACATTGATGACTCGCCCCATCTTCTCCAACTGTAATTCCACCATGTGTAGCTCCAATTTTAACATTTAAATGAGGATATCCCACTGAATTTCTTACTTGCTCAAATGCTCTTCCTGCTGCAAACATCGCAAAAGAACTTAAAAATGGGATTTTCCCATTTGATGCAAGCCCTGCTGCAATCCCAACCATATTTGATTCTGCAATCCCACAATTTATGTGACGATCTGGAAATTCTTTTTTAAATACTCCTGTTTTTGTAGCTGCTGCTAAATCAGCATCTAGAACAACAACATTTGGATTTTTCTTTCCTAATTCTACTAACGCATTCCCATAACTTTCTCTTGTTGCAACTAATTTCTTACTCATTCTATTCTATGCCTCCTTTGATAACGCTTGTGTAATTTTATCTAAATCTTCTAATGCCACTGCAAATTGTTCATCATTTGGTGCACTTCCGTGCCATGCAGCTTTATTTTCCATGAAAGAAACACCTTTTCCTTTTGTTGTTTTTGCAACAATTGCAGTTGGTTTTCCTTTCACTGTTTTCGCAAAATCAAAGGCTTTTTTAATATCATTAAAATCATGTCCATCAATTGTAATTACTTCAAATCCAAACGCTTCAAATTTTTTATCAATTGGATATGGGGAACATACTTCATCAATGCTTCCATCAATTTGAAGTCCATTATTATCAATAATCACAACAAGGTTATCTAACTTCTTATGTGCAGCAAACATTGCTGCTTCCCAAATTTGTCCTTCTTGGATTTCACCATCTCCACATAAACAATATACTCTATAGTCTTTATTATCTAGTTTTGCTGCAAGAGCTTTTCCAACTGCTACAGATAATCCTTGTCCTAGTGACCCTGATGCTGCATCAATTCCTGGTGTATGTTTAATACATGGATGCCCTTGTAGATGAGAACCTAGCTTACGAAGAGTAAGCATATCTTCTACTGGAAAATAACCTCTTTGAGATAAAGTAGAATATAATCCTGGTGCAACATGTCCTTTTGATAAAACAAATTGATCTCTACCCTCCATTTTTGGATTTTTTGGATCAATGTTCATTTCTTCAAAATATAAATAAGTAAAAATATCTGCTGCTGATAAAGATCCTCCAGGATGTCCCGCTTTCGCACTATGTACACCTGTTATGATTCCTTTTCGTACTTCATTTGCAATCTGTTTTAATTCTAGTTCTCTCATTTTAATTTCGTTCTCCTCTCGGTATATTTCTCACACTATTATATAAAAATGTTACTGTAATTTCAAGTAAAGTAAGGCATTTTGTCAAAAAAATAACATTATGTAAAATTATTATTTCAAATTTTCTATAACATTTTTTCAAAAAAAAGTATTTTCTATTTTATTATCTAATCAAAATATGATAGAATACAATTTGTCTGATAAAATAAAAAAACAATACTAACTTTATTTTGTCTTTTTAAGAAAGTTAATTTGAAAGGAATGTGTATTATTATGAAAAATAAAAACGATGAGATATTTGATCAATTATCAAATAGTAAAAGAAAGAGAACACAAAGACGTGAAGAGGTCGCTAGAGAAAAACGTCGAAATAAAAGAAATAAAATTATTGGTTTTCTTGTTACATTTTGTATTGTTGCCGTTTTAGCTCTAGGAGTTGGTACAAGTATTTATTACACCGCTACAGCTACTGTTGCAAGTAGTGATTATAGTGCTCTATTAACGGATGACGGTCATTTTTCCAACCTAACTGTTACAGATTACATAAAAGAACTTGAGTATAATGGCATTCAAGTAGCATTAGCCGATGTTGAATTTACGGACGAAGAAGTAGAATCATCCATTACTTCTACTTTAGCAAATTACAAAGAAGCCTCTACCGATTCATCGCTTGAAATCGCGGATGGTGATACAGTAAATATTGATTATGTTGGAACTGTAAATGGAGATGCTTTTGAAGGTGGAGATACAAAAGGCGCTGGTACTGATTTAGTAATAGGTTCTGGAACATATGTTGATACATTTGAGCAACAATTAATCGGGAAAAAACCTGGTGATACGGTAACTGTATCTGTAACTTTCCCAGAAGATTATTCTACAACCGAGTTAGCTGGGATGGATGCTACATTTGAAGTTGTAATTAACAGCATTACTGTTACACCAGAATTTACAGATGAATTTGTTGCAGCAAATCTTTCTGAATATGCTACTACTACTGAAGAATATAAAACTTATTTAAAAACTACAAATTATGATACTAAATTATCAACTTTCCTAAAAAATTATTTATCCTCAAATTCTTCTGTTACATCTGTACCAAAAGAAAATTTAAAACATATGAAATCTATCATACGTTATGAAGATGAATCAACATATAATTCATACAATGAATTATATATCTCCTTAATGGGAAGTGCTGCATACAATTCTTTTTCAGATTATACTGGTAAAAGTCAAAGAGAATATGAGAAATCGCTTATAGATTCTGCAACGGATCGTCTCGCAATTGATTTTGTATATCAATGGATTTTTGATAAGGAAGCTCTTTCAATTACAGAAGAAGAATATAATGCATATGTAGAAACTATTGGCGAAGAAACCTCTACTCGATATGGAAAAGCATATACATATCAACTTATGATGAAAGATAAAGTAATTGAATATCTTAAAACTACTGCAATTGTAGAATAAACGATAAAAGAGGATACCATCACATTACATGGTATCCTCTTTTATGTTATATTTTTCTCTTAAAATCTGGTTACTTCGTTCTATCTCTTCATAAAGTCCTTTAGCCGAAAGTAGTTTAGCACCTTGTCCAGTAATAATAATTTGTTCTAAGTGATCACTTGTTGCTACTGTAATGTCATACTTTTTTTTCTGAACATGAGAAAATCGTTCAATAAATTGATCTGCTGTTTCTGCCTCTTTTGTAAAAATCACTTTTAAGTTTTGATAAATCTCTTCTTTTTCAATTCCACCCTTTACACGATATGCATCAAAAACAACAATTATTTCCATTCCTTTTATCCCTTGATAATTACTTAATACATCAAGAAGAACTCCTCTTGCTCCATCTAAGTTCATCATTGCAAGTTCTTTTAAAGTATCCCATGCAAAAATAATATTATATCCATCTACTAGTAAACACTCTTCTCTTCTTTTTGTTGCTTTTACATGATCATTTGTATTGCAATAAACAATTTCTCTTTTCCCTTTGTTTTCTTTTGTAATTCCTTTGTGTGGCAAAAACTCTTTTTTACTATTGGCATAAAAAAGTTGTTTCATCATTGCTTCAATTTCATCTTCACTTGTAACTTGATTCTTATTTCCAACCTTCTTTTTTTGCTTTTTTTCGCCCAAAGATTCTTTTTCCTTTAGTTCCGTAGGCATATAATAACCGATTGCTTCTATTACTTCTTCCTCATTGTGACAAGGTGCATATTGACTAAATTGAAGTTCTAGTTTCCCTTCTCCTAACGTATAACTTTTTAATTGTATTGCATAATCTTTTAACGTTGCAACTGGTAATTCCCCCTGCAACATAACATACTCTGCATTCAATTGTTCTATAGAAAAGGTAGCTTTTTTTTGTTCTAAATCATAGATCGCACGTCCAACAAATTCTTCTTTTATTTCAAGTTTATATTGATAATATGGTTCTAATATTTTGCTATTTTCACGATATAATCCACTTCTAAGTGCTTGATAAGCAGCGCATCTAATATCTTCATTTTCCACATGTTTTCCATGTATAGTGGCCTTTTCTAATACAATTTCTAAATCCGTAAGAGCACCGCCCACTAATATTCCCTTTAAGTTTCTATCAATTAATGTTTCAAGAATAATGTTCTGGTATTGTTTTGCTACCTCTTTCTCTTTACAATTGCTATAAATTTCAATACCACTTCCCGTTGGTTTTGGAATAATCAATAAATGAATTTCCACATATTTATCATGTTCATCAATTATGAAAGATGATTTACTTTCTTGTGTACATGTTTCCTTGTACGTAATACTTCCCTCTTCAAACCAAATAGACATCTGAAATCGATCTAACATTATACGTTTTAAAACCTCTAATTGAATATCTCCCATAATACGTACTTGAATTTCTTTTCTTTCTTCTACAAATTGAATTTGTAAAGAAGGTTCTTCTTCCTCTATTTGATATAAATTTTGTAATAAATCCGAAATAGAGATATTATTTTCGTAACATATTTTATAGGCTACTAATGGTTCTATATAATAAGAATTCCCTTTTTCTTCGCACCCATAACCTTGTCCTATTTTACTATTATTTAAGCCTACCAATGTTGCAATCTGACCTGCTTTAATTGTATCAACAACTTCATATTTATCTCCATGATAATATCTGATTTGATGTATTTTCTCACCACCTAGAAGATCTTTCGTTTTTAATGTACCACCTGTCAAAAGAATGTGAGTTAGACGCTCCTTTTTATCATTTTGGGTAATTTTAAATACTTTTACCCCTAAGGAATCTTTCACTTTTCTTTCTTCCATATATTCATAAATTGCCTCTAAAAACTCACGAACTCCTATTTCTTTTAACGCGCTACCAAAAAAACAAGGAAAGATAATTCTTTCCTTGATCATTTGCTTCATTAATTCCTTTGTAATGCTTTCTTTTTCTAAGAAACATTCTAACAACTCTTCATGAAGCATTGCTATTTTTTCATAAAACTTTTCATCATCAAATGCAACAAATCCTTCTCCTAGTAAAGAATTCAATTCATCAATATGAGAAATAAGCGTTGCATTTAATCGATCCATTTTATTAATAAATACAAATGTAGGAATCTTATATTTTGTTAATAAATTCCATATCATTTTTGTATGTGGCTGTACACCTTTTTCTGCCGAAATAAGTAAAATAGCATAATCTAGTACTTGAAGTGTTCGTTCCATTTCCGTAGAAAAATCCACATGTCCTGGAGTATCAAGAAGTGTAATTTCAAGATCTTTATAAACGAGTCTAGCTTGTTTTGAAAAAATAGTAATCCCACGTTCTCTTTCCATTTCGTCATAATCTAAAAACGAATTTTTTGTATTTACTTTTCCCAAATTTCGTATACTTTTTGTTTCATGTAGCAAGGACTCTGTTAAAGTCGTCTTTCCAGCATCAACATGAGCTAAAATACCAATGTTACAATACTTCATTTTTTCACATTACTCCTTAAATAGTAAATCTTCACACTCATTTATTGGCATAGGCTTTGCAAAATAATACCCCTGTAAATAATCACAACCTAAAGCTCTAAGTTGGTCTGCCTGTTCTTTTGTTTCAACACCTTCCCCAATAACCGAAAGATGTAATAACTTTGCCATATTTATAACGGACATTAAAATACTATCTCTTCTGCTTGTTTCTTCCCCTTTCATGAGAAATCTCATATCTAATTTTAATGTATCAACAGGTACATCTTTTAACGTATTAAGAGAAGAATATCCAGAACCAAAATCATCCATTTCTACTGTAAATCCATGTTCTTTTAATTGTTTTACAACAGAAATTAAAATGTCTGGATTATCCATATAGGCACTTTCTGTAATTTCTAATTTCAATAAATGTATTGGAATCTCATATTTTTTAACTAATTGAATTAATTTTGTAGCTAATCTAGGGTCATAAACATCTACTCTTGATATATTAATGGAAATCGATTTGTCAAACTTTCCATTTGTTTGTTCTCTCCATTTTTTCAATAAAATACAACATTGCTCCCATACATATTCGTCTAATTTTGAAATAAATCCATTCCTCTCAAATATTGGTATAAAAATATAAGGTGCTACGACTCCTTTTGTTGGATGATTCCAACGTACCAATGCTTCCATTCCGCTAATTTCACCTTTTTCACAACTATATTGTGGTTGTAAATATACTGTAAATTGGCCTTGTGCTAATGCAGTTTCCATTTCGCTTTCAATGATATGATCTTGTACCATTTTTTCACGCAATGCCTCATTATAATATCCTACTCTTACAGTAAAGCTTGCTTTCACAGAACGAAGTGCAATAAGTGCTCTATCACTCATCGTCCTTATTTCTAAACTTTCATCTACGATCTCAAAAACACCTACATGAAGTCCAACTCTCATATTTATCAAATTATTACTTAGCTTATTTAATAATTCTTGTAAGAAATTTTCTGGTGTTAAAAATGACTTTCGAATCAATACTGCATAATGATCGGATTCAATTCGTCCATATGTACTCTCATAATTTGTCATTTCCTTTAAAAAGAGTGCAATGTCTTTTAATAATTTGTCTCCATGCTCCATTCCATTTTCATCATTAATTACTTTAAAATTATCGATATCAAAACGCAACAACACATAATCTGTATGTTCCGTTGTATCTAGTATTTTTCTTGCTTCTCTATGAAATCCTTGCGTATTGAGAATCCCTGTTAGCTCATCCACTTCTGACTGACGAAGCAATAAAGATTGTTGTTGCAATAACATTTCATAATAAGGATTATTATGATCTTTTACATAACTATTGATTGCCTTTTTAATTCGTTGTCTAACAATATCCTGATTTCTGTTTTTTACAATTACTTCTTCTATTCCCATTAAGAAAGCTCTTGATTCTATTTTTTCATCCTCATAATCAAGCAATAGAATAATAGGAATTTCTGAAAATTCATTATTATTCATAATTTCTAATACTGGTAATAATCCATCCTCTAATTGATAATTATAATGATAATTCACAAGCGATATATTTTCCGAAAGAAGAACATTCTTCGCACATTTTAAACTTTCCGCATATTCTAATTGGTATTCTTGTCCAAAAAATTGTTCGCACTCATCCGTATCAATCTCTTCATAATCCCAAATTAAAACATTACGTTTTGTATTTTTAATATCTGCATCCATTAATAATGATTTGTCAATATTTTGTTCTTCATATCCCCAAACCATATTTTTCTTCATCGACTTAGCAACATTACAAGAAATAATGCATCTTCTTGCCATTTCATCGAAATCTGCATCACCCTTCTTAGAAACTGTAAATCCAAAACATAGATCAATTTCTTCTTCTGGGAAAATATTCTTTAATACTTGTAAAATATTTTTCCGTTTTTCTTCTAAAATTATTTGCTTTTCCTCTTTATTACCTATATCTGTTCTAAATGTAATTAAATGGTTTTCATCCATATATGCTATCATCATTCTCTCTTCAGACAGCTTTTCATATAATTGCATTGCAGAACATTGTAATTTGTGAGCATATTGCATTCCCTTATTATTTCTAATCTGTTCAAAACCAACAAACTCTATAACTACTAATGAAATCGTATCTTCATATTTCATATCAGCTAGTGCAATATGAAATAATAATTTCAAAGATTGATTTGTATATAATCCAGTATTAGCTTCCCTCGCCAACGTACTATCTATATATTTGCAAAGATTCTCTCGATAATTAATATTTCTAAAATAAATATATGCATAAACATCTCCATATATCGGATGTCTTATCATTTTAATTGAAATATCTGTCCACATTGGATCATAACTAACACCCTGATAGTAATATTTCAAAAACATCCATGTATTTCCGCTATTATAAAACTTTAAGATTGTATCAAGCGATAGTTTTTCCAACTCTTTTTTAGACTCTAATTCATTTACTTTAGAGCATAAAATATCACACCATTTAGAGAATTTTGTTTCTCCATTGTTTAAAAATGGTGATATTTCTACAATTTGATCTTCCGATAAATTTACAATTGCAGTTCCTAAAATTGCTGGTTCTACATTTTTTAAAATAAGTTCTTCTTCTTTAAAACTCTTGATTTCTGGTTCTACATTATATAGAATATCTACAATTCCAACTACTTGCTTGCATTTTCCATCTTTATCATTAATTAATCGAAAAGAAATAGCAACATAAGGTTTTGTATGGACAAGTTTTAAAATGTATTCTCTTCCCTCTATTCCATTTAATACATCATCTACTAAATTATAGAGTTCTTTTTTTGATTCTTCTTCAAATATATTTTCTGCAAATAAGGTTTTATTTAAAGAAGTATATGTTTCATATCGACAATTAAATATCTTTACTAGTTCACTAGATAAAGTCAAAAGTTTCCCTTCAATATCATATTCCCATACTAAAGAATGTGATAATTCCATTGCAACTTCAAACTTCTGGCTACTGATTCTATGTTTCATCTCCGCATTTTTAAGTTCTGAAATATCTGTTAAAATTGCTAATAAAACACGAGTTCCATCTGCTTTTTTATCTAATCTAGATAGTTTTATTTGGTACCAATTTGTTAGATCATCTCGATCCCTAAATTGACAAGTTCCATTTGTACCCTCTCTTGCAACTCTATATAATTCTTCAAAAATCTGTTCATGATCCTCTGTATACACATATTCTAATATATTTATTTTTGCCTCTTTATAGGAGTCTTCGTCAAGCTCAAATAACTCTAAAATCATGGGACTTAAATAGGAAATAAATAATTCTTGTTCCGCATAAAAATTTATTTCCACAATAATAACACCGCTATCCATTGTCTCTAATATAGAGTTTAATTGTACAGCAGTTTCATTTTCTATTTTATTATCATTAAGATAGTAGCTTATTAAATCACTATTTTTCATCTACTTCCCACCTTTATCGTAGAATTTGCTCAACTCATTTCATTATATCTTTTTTTTTAATAATATGCAACTTACTTAACTTTAATGCTTTCTCTATTTGTAAAATTAATCAAGCTATGATATACTTTTTATTATCAAAACATGGAGGGATGATATGCATTTAAATGAGTCTGCGCAAAATTATCTAGAAACAATTTTAATACTAAGCAAAAAATTACCTGTAGTTCGCTCTGTAGATATTGCAACAACTTTAGGTTTCAAAAAATCGAGCATTAGCATCGCAATGAAAAACTTACGTGAAAAAAATTATATAACAGTTACCGATTCTGGCTACATTTATCTAACAGATAGTGGATTAGAAATTGCCGAAACTATGTTAGAACGACATGAAGTTTTATCCAATTGGTTAGCTAAAATTGGGGTCCCTATTGAAATTGCTACAGATGATGCTTGTAAGATTGAGCATGTGATTAGTAATGAAAGCTTTGAGGCTATTAAAAAATATATACAATAAAAAAAGT
>JBOFWM010000124.1:0-21233 GCA_051653625.1 Lachnospiraceae bacterium | reverse complement strand
TACTGCGGATGACAGGAATCGAACCTGCACGGTCTCCCACTAGATCCTAAGTCTAGCGCGTCTGCCAGTTCCGCCACATCCGCATATGTTTGTGATTTCTTAACCACAAAAGCTATTATATCTAATTTGAAACATAATGTCAATTATTTTTTTTATTTTATTCTCCAATTTTTTTTATTACTTCTTGATATATTTTAATCATAAAAATTGTTGAAATAATGAGTGATACAATTTCTGAAATTGGAAATGCCCACCATACCAAATTTACATTTCCTAATAAAGATAATAAATATGCAACTGGTAATATTACTACTAATTGTCTTGCAATAGAAACGATAAGACTATAGACACCATTTCCAAGTGCTTGAAATACACTTCCACAAATAATGCAATACCCAGCAACAATAAAACTAATACTAATAATTCTAAGTGCTTTTACACCTATTTCTAACATTAAATCAGATGCTTGAAATAAACTTAATAATTCCGCAGTAAATACTTGAAATACAACAAATCCTATCGCCATAATTGATACAGAATAAACAACACTGATTTTTATTGTTTTTATAACCCTATCTCTGTTCTTAGCTCCAAAATTATATGCAATAATTGGAATTAATGCGTTATTCAATCCAAATACTGGCATAAAGATAAAACTTTGTAATTTAAAATAAACACCAAATACAGCAGTTGCTGTTGCACTAAAACTTATCAAAATTATATTTATTCCATAAGTCATAACAGAACCGATCGCTTGCATAATAATAGATGGCAAACCTACGATATATATTTTTTTTATACACTCCAAATCTGGTCTAAACTTTTTATCAAATAATTTTATTTCTGAATTATATTTCATATTCAAAATCATTCCTACTGATGCAGCAATTATCTGTCCTATTACAGTTGCAAGTGCCGCTCCCGTTACTCCTAACTTAGGCATCCCAAACAATCCAAAAATTAAAATAGGATCTAAAATCAAATTAGTAATTGCTCCTATCCCTTGTGTAATCATGGAAAATACGCTTTTCCCTGTTGCTTGTAATAAACGCTCAAATATTAATTGCCCAAAAAGTCCAAATGACATACAAGTTATTACTGTCATATATTGTGTTCCATATTCTAATATTTGTGCATCATTTGTTTGACTTTGAAAAAATATCTTCGAAAAAAAGATTCCAACGATAAGAAATAAAACAAAAGACAATATTGCTAAAAAAATTCCATTTTCTGCCGCCTTATTTACATTCTCATGCTCTTTTTCTCCTAAAGATTTAGAAAGAAGTGCATTTACCCCTACACCAGTTCCACCTCCTACCGCAATCATTAACACTTGAATAGGAAAAGCAAGCGATACGGCTGTTAATGCATTCTCATTTACCATCGATACAAAAATACTATCTACTATATTATATAATGCCTGTACCAACATAGATATCATCATTGGTAATGCCATTGAAATTAATAATTTGTTTTCATTCATAACACCCATTTTATTTTCTTTTTTTTCCATATTACACTCCTTCGTTACACATAAAAAAACACCACTCAATGAGCGATGTTTTTTACAACTCTGTAATGAGACATCGGAGATTCGAACTCCGGACAACTTGATTAAAAGTCAAGTGCTCTACCAACTGAGCTAATATCCCATTTAAATATTGCTGTAGCAATATAAACAGGGCTAGAAAGATTCGAACTTTCGAATGCAGCAGTCAAAGTGCTGTGCCTTACCGCTTGGCGATAGCCCTATATTATGATAATTTCTTACCAAAGGTGAATAGAGGGAATCGAACCCTCGGCCTCCAGAGCCACAATCTGGCGCGCTAACCGACTGCGCTATACCCACCATAATGAGTTAGGGTTGTCCCGTTTCTCAAATGTGCTCGAAGGGATTCGAACCCCCGACCCACGGCTTAGAAGGCCGTTGCTCTATCCAACTGAGCTACGAACACACATTACATTTGGTAATGTTCAATTTATTTAAAATTGAGAGCGGGTGATGGGAATCGAACCCACGTATCTAGCTTGGAAGGCTAGTGTTCTACCATTGAACTACACCCGCATAAAAATTGCGTCAAATCGGGGTGACAGGATTCGAACCTGCGACCTCCTGGTCCCAAACCAGGCGCTCTAGCCAAGCTGAGCCACACCCCGTCATGTACGTGTTACCCTTGACGCAAGATATATTCTATAACAGAAGTTCTATTATGTCAACACTTTTTCTAAACTTTTTTTATCTTTTTTTTCAACCCCCTTAGAATGCCCATTTTATCAGCTTTTTATGTATTTAATTTCTAAATCTATTTTCCCATTTTCATGTAATTCCATAAAAATATATGATGGCATTCTATTTTCTTGTCTTGGATATGTTAGACTTCCTGGATTTAATGCTATAATATTTTCTTCTCTCTCAATAATTGGTTTATGTGTATGTCCATAAATAACAATATCCATTCCTCTAGCAATTGCTTCTTCTTTAATTGTAGCATTTTCCATCGAAACATAATAATTATGGCCATGTGTAATCCATATTTTATATCCTGCAACTTCTTTTTCAATTTCTTTTGGTAATCCCGAAAAAAAGTCATTATTTCCTGACACCATCTCTACTTCACATCCTGCTGCCTCTGAAATTAAAAGCTCGCTTCCTTCTCCATCTCCACAATGAATGACAAGATCAAATGGATCATTTTCCTCAATCAATTTTAAATATACTTCATTCTGTCTATGAGTATCACTAACAATCAAAATCTTCATTTCTACCCCCCTCATAACTAAAAATTCACCCTCTAAAAACTTTGATTTTTTCTTTCATTTGTTCTAAGGCTTTTGCCCTATGACTAATTTTATTTTTTTGTTCTTCTGATAATTGAGCTTGTGTACAACTATATTCTGGTACCATAAAAATTGGATCATAACCAAATCCATTTGTTCCTAATTCTTCATATCCAATATATCCCTCAATCGTCGCATACGTCGTTTCTACTGCTCCATTTGGAAAGACTGCTGCAATTGCACAAACAAATCTTGCTGTCCTATTTTCAATAGGAACACCCTCTAAACGACGAATAAGCATATTATTTTTTATATGGTATGAAGTATCTTCACCCATATATCGTGCTGAATAAATCCCTGGTTCTTTATTTAAATAATCAATTTCTAACCCCGAATCATCCGCCAATACAATATCATTACACTGTCTACTAATCGCTTTTGCTTTTATTATTGCATTTTCTTCAAATGTTGCTCCATTTTCTTCTACATCAACAAAAATACCTGCTTCTTTTTGAGAAACTACAGTATACTCTAAATCCGCTAATATATAGCGGATTTCTTTCATTTTCCCTTCATTTCCAGTTGCAAAAATGATCCTCTTTTTATCATCCATTTTCACATTCTCCAATTCTTCTTATATATTCTATTCTAAAACTTTATCATATAGCAAAGAAATTCCATTCAAAATACCCATAGCCATATTTTCTTGATAAGAATCATTCTCTAAATATGTTACTTCTTTTTTGTTTGACAAATAACCTAATATAATAGAAACACCTGATTTTTTTCCAACATTTAATAATGGATATTGTTCTAAAGAATCCCCATAGATTCCATTCGGTTTTCCTTTTGTTTTTTGAATAATTTCCGTTATCAGAACATCTGCTATTTCCGTATTTTTAAGAAATGGATTATAAAAACGCTCGTTATATAGGATGCTTGTTCCATATGTTCTCTCATTTTGCAATTCAATCTCTACATGTAATTCAATATATAAATCCGCATTAAATTCTTCTATCAGGTATTTTCTTTCTTCTATCCCTAAATACTCATCTGTATCTCTTACTAAAAAAATACCTATATTTTCATTTGTATTTAACTCACGAATTTTTTTTGCAATAGAAAGCGTAATATCTTTTTCATAAATCTTTGATGATGCATTTCCTGTTTCTAATCCACCATGCGCTGCATTAATTAAGACTCTATATTTATATGCTTTACTTTCTACAATCATATTACGAAAATTATTCAGTTCATTATCTTTCAATTGTTTTTGTTGAATATTTACATCTTCTTCCACTAGAAACGCTCTATTTTTCATATAGAAAATTGCAACTATCATAGATATAAGAAAAAATATACTACCAATTATTCCTGCATATTTCATCAATTTATCGTACATACAGATTAGTAACTCCTATTTCTCACGTCTTGGTGGTTTTGGTCCAAGAAATTGATAAAAATATGTCTTCATCATTCCATTATAAATTTTTCTATTTTTATCTGCCTTTTTTCCAATATCTTTTTCTGCATTTTCATAAGATGTTATCATATAAAGAGACCAAGCCTCTAATTCCTTATAACGAGACCCTAACATTTTATAAAGCTTTTTAAGATTTTCCTTTTCTTCTAATCTTTCTCCATAAGGTGGGTTCGTTATGATAAATCCATATTTTTTTGGATGACTCAAATCTTTTACATCTCGTTTTTGAAAATGGATCATTTGTTCTACGCCTGCTAATTTTGCATTTTCTCTAGCATAGCTAATCATTTCTCCATCAATATCATATCCTTGGATGTCTGGACGAATAGATAAATCTACAAGATCATGTGCTTCTTCAAATGCATAATCCCATTCCGATTTTTTTACAATTTCATCCCATGATTGCGCTAAAAATGTTCTTTTCATACCTGGTGCCATATTTGCTGCCATTAATGCTGCTTCAATTGGAATTGTTCCACATCCACAAAAAGGATCTACTAAAATACGATCTTTATTCCATGGTGTTAACATAATAAGCGATGATGCTAAATTTTCTGCAATTGGTGCTTTAGCAGTCAACTTCCTATATCCTCTTTTATGAAGGGATACACCCGTTGTATCTAATGAAACGGTAACACAATCTTTCATTATAAAGACACGTACTGGGTAACTAGCTCCAGACTCTTCAAACCAATCTATGTGGTAAATTCCTTTCAATCTCTCTACCATTGCTTTTTTCATAATAGATTGTATGTCCGTCGGGCTAAATAATTGACTTTTTACACTTGCAGCTTTCGCAACCCAAAACTTACCTTCTTTTGGAATATATTCCTCCCATGGTAATTCTTTTGTTTTTTCAAATAACTCTTCGAAACTTGTAGCATAAAATGAGCCTACTTTTATAAGAATTCGCTCAGCTGTTCTTAAAAAAATATTCCCCCTACAAATTGCTTCTTCGTCTCCAATGAATGTAACTCTTCCATCCTCTACATTCGAAACGTCATACCCTAATTCAATTATTTCTTTTTTTAATACTGCTTCCAGTCCAAAATGACATGGTGCAATTAATTCATATTTTTTCATATCTATATATTACGTTTTTTTTCCTTCATCTGTCAAGGATGTTATGTAGATAAAAATAGACCTTTCATAATTAGATTACTATCTAATTACAAAAGGTCTATTTATTTAGAAATTCTAGTACTCGTCTCTTGTACTATTATTTGCTTTATTTTTATCGTTTGTTTTTTGTACTTGTTTCATATCATTCATTTCAACTTTTTCTTTTATCTCATTGTGATCTTGGCCATTTTGTACTTTATCTTTTGCCTTATTATATTCGTTTTTTGTCATTGTTCAAATACTCCTTTCAAAAGTTTCATTTACATTAAGTAGTATTTGTCAATTTCAAATAATTATTCAAAAATCACCAACTTTTTTTTATAAGTTTAAAAACATAATAAATCATTGCAATGATGAAAATATATGGTAACAAAAAAGATACCAGTGATATCACGAGGAAGAAAACACCTAAAATCACAATAACTGCTACTAATTTAACAAGCCAAAGTGGTATTTCTTTATTATTAAAACTAAAAGTTCTCTTATTCTTAACTTCTTCCTCTATAAATTCTTGGGCAAATTTTTCATTTGTTGTTTCATGAAGTGTTTTTGCAATAAGGCGTGGATCGCCTAATTCCTTCATAACCTCTTCTTCTCTTTTCCCCATTCTTATCTGTGAGTCAATATAACTACTATAATATTCTATATTACTATTAATAAAAGAAGCATCTAATCCCGCTAAACTTATTCTCAATTGTTCTAAAAAATCTTGTTTTGTCATATTTTCCATCTCGCTTTCTGTAAATTATATTTTCTCTTTTTGTTGTAACTTCGGAGAAATAACAAAAAACATGACAAGCCCAAATAAACATGTAAAAATCCCTATGAATTGAGATGTCGAAAACGGTCCAATACTTCCCCTAAAATCATCTCTTAAATACTCTACAAAAAATCTTCCAACACTATATAAAATCAAATAAAGAGCCCCAACTTGTCCCTTTTTATATTCTCTTCTTGAAAACCAAAATAAAATTCCTGCAATAACAAAATTACCAACAGACATAATGAGCTGAGTTGGCATTAAACTAACATTATTTGGTGCAAATTGTGATGTTCTAAAAGTAATACCAATCGCACATTCTGTTTCATGACCATAACAACAACCAGCAAGAAAACAACCAATCCGTCCAAACCCTTGCGCAATTGCAACTGATGGAACCATTAAATCCATATATAAAACTGGATCTTCTTTTTTCCATTTACAATAAAACCAAATAGTTGCAATGCCACCTATTATTCCTCCAAATACTACAAATCCATTTCCTGATATGATTTGCATTGGATCCGAAATAAAAGTAGACCATTCTGTTATTGTATAAAGCAATTTTGCACTTAAAAATCCTAAAACAACGATTAGAATTGTTAATCCATAAATAAAATCTCCATTTAAGCCCTTTTTCTTTGCTCTATATTCGCCAATTAGCAATGCCGCAACGACACCTAATCCTATCATCAACCCATATCCATAAATTGTAATAGGCCCTATTTTTAGTAATTCATTATGCATAATAAAACTCTCCATTCTTAAGGCTAAAAAATATTTTTATTCACTAAAATATATCATATTTAATATTGCCTTACAATTAAGAAAGTATTAACTTTTTCACATAAATCTTAAATAACAACAATTAATACAACTTATCTAACACTGCACTTGATGTTTTTTCATTATTTAATCTACACATTTTATAATTTCTCCGATAGAATTCTTGGTATAAAAGATCCAATAAATAGAACGTCCCTACTTTACTCACTACAGAACCTCCTTCTAACGGACTTTCTTCTGCACCACTTAACATAATCGCATCTGCATATAATGTTAATGGTGATTTTCTAAAATGCGAAATACAAACAACCTTAGCACCTACTTCTTTTGCAAGTTTCGCTACTAAAATATTATCTTTTGTTGCCCCTGAGTAAGAAACAATCACAAATAAATCATCTTTTTCTGCAGTAGATGCAACCATTGCTTGAATATGTGCATCTGTCAAACAAACAACTTTATTTGTAATTCGTAAAAATCGATTACATGCTGCTTGCGCAGTAAGAAGACTATCTCCTATTCCAAAGAAATAAACTCGTTTTGCTCGCTCAAACATGATAAGAATTCGATCAAATTCTTCCTTATCCAACAACATAGCTGTCTCTCTTATCGCTTTAATATTTACTTCCATAACTGCTTCTGCCATATGTGTTGGCGTTTTTTGTTCCATTGACGATTGGCTCTCCTCACGTTGGCTAAGAGATAATTTCATTTTGAATTCTTGATATCCTTGTAAATTCATAGTTCTACAAAATCGGTAAACACTTGTATCCCCTACCTCACACGCATCTGCCAAATCAGTAATCGACATATAAAGCACTTCCTTTTGATGAGCTATTACATAATCTGCAACTTTTTTTTCCGTCTTTGTCAATTGATTATATGCTGCCTGAATTTCTAAAATAAATCTTTTTTCCATGATCAATTCACTCCTTTTTATTTATGTTATTTGCCAAGTAGATCATCCCATACAATCCCGCTTTATTTCCCAACTCTGCTTGCACTATTTTAACGTCCCGATAGCTTTCTATTAGATTTTTTCTTACAATAGAATTCACACGTTCCACAATATAGTTTTGTTCCATAATGCCTCCACCTAAAATTACATCTGTAGGATTCAAAATATGAATCAGTGAAATCAGTCCATAAGATACTTCATTAATCCATTGATCTACTATTTGTTTAATTTTATCAGATTCGATAGCATAAAAAATATCTCGTCCATTTGTAATTAAAGTATTTACAACCTTTGCTTTTTCTACTAATGCAGTTGTAGATGCGTATCTTTCATAACATCCACTATATAAGTCCTTTTTTATATCTCGATCTTCTGGATGGACAATCATTGCACCCACTTCTCCAGCCGAAAATGTACTACCATGATAAATTTCCTGATTTAGAACAATTGCACCACCTACCCCTGTCCCATATGTAAGGCATATATATTGTTTTGCGCATTTTCCTGCACCAAATATTCCTTCTCCTATGGCTGCAGCATTTACATCATTCTCTACAACTACAGGAACTTGAAATGTTTCTTCTAGTATGTGTTTTATGTTTATCCCTGTATAATTTGGAATATTAGAATTTGCGTAAATTATACTGCCCTTTATGCAATCAACTTGCCCTGCAGTACTTATTCCTATTCTATCAAAAGGTAGATATTGCTTTAAAATATCAATCACTGACTTTATGATATAGACTCCACCTTTTTTTGCATCTGTATTATATTCTAATATATCACATAATGCATCATTATCCCATACCCCTGCCTTAATATTTGTTCCTCCAATATCCACAACTGCTATTCTTATTTTTTCTTTTTTCTCATTTATCATCATGTTTGCCTTCCTTTACTTAGCCCTTTACAGCACCCATTGTGATTCCTTGCGTAAATGCTTTTTGAAAAATCAAAAATATCGTTACAATCGGTACTGCTGCCAATGCTGCACCTGCCATAATTAATCCATAATTTGTGGATAACTCTGCTTGTAACGTTGCAACTCCTAAAGAAATTGTCAAATTCTTTCTTGAAGATAACATAACTAATTGCATAAAATAATCATTCCAAGTATTAATAAAGGTAAAAATTGCTAGTGCCGCAAACCCTGGTTTGATGATTGGAAATGCAATATTTGTAAAAATACGCAATTCATTACACCCATCAATTTTTGCTGACTCTAGCAATTCAACTGGTATATTTTCGCTAAATTGTTTCATTAAAAATACTCCAAAAGGCCATCCTACAAGCGGTAAAATCACCGCCCATAATGTGTCATGAATATTCATCGCACTTATCATTCGTACAAGCGGAACTAAAATAACTTGCTTTGGTAAAGCCATTGCTATAATAAACACACTAAACAAAAGACGTTGACCATAAAATCTTTTTTTTGCTAAAACATATCCTGCAAGAGATGATGTAATACAAACTAAAAGCATTGTAATGATACAAATAATAATACTATTAATCAGCCATTGTCCAGCTGGATTTTGTACTAATAATTTTTCAAAATTTTGGAGTGTAGGGCTTTGCGGCCACCACTGAGGTGGTCTTTTTACAGCATCTGCTTGTGATTTAAACGCACCTGTTAAAATCCAGTAAAATGGAAAAATAAAAATCACGGTTAATCCCCCTAGTATAGCCATCGATATCGTGCCAAATACTGTTATTTTCTTCTTCATTCTCCGTCACCTCTTTTCTAATATTCCACATCTTTCCCCAAAAACTTAAACTGCATAAAGCTTATTATTCCTATCATTACTGCTAAAAATACTCCCATTGTATTTGCATATCCATATTCCGAAAGCTTAAACGCTTTCTCGTATAAATAATACATCAAAGTTGTTGTGGCAAAATTCGGACCACCTGATGTTAATAATTGAATCAAGGAGAAGCACTGAAATGAATTAATTGTTGTTATAACTACAATGTATAACGTTGTTGGAAGAAGTGCAGGCCATTTTATACTCCAAAATACTTGAAAATTATTTGCACCATCCACTTCTGCTGCCTCAACAAGTGATTTATCAATATTCCCCATAGAAGCAATATATAAAATTATCGGTTGTCCTACTGCAGTAGTTAGCAAAATGATGATAATTGCTGCTAATGCATATTTTTTATCACCCAACCAAGTAATATTATGTTCAATAACCCCTAGTCCATCTTTTAATACAAAATTCATAATTCCTGCAAGTGGATCATAAATCCATTTCCATACTACAGTTACTGCTACAGTCCCCGTAACTACAGGTAGGAAAAATACACACCGAAAAAAAGAACGAGTCACTGCATTTTTTTCATACGTTTGTGATGAAACAAAAAGAGCAAATGCTACTACAATCGGAACAGATCCTACTACAATGATCAATGTATTTTTTAATGATTTAATAAAAGTATCATCTTTAAACATTCTGATGTAATTATTCAATCCAACAAATGTAAAATCAGTCATGGTATAATTAAAAAAACTTGTCACGATCCCTATTCCCATAGGTATTAAGACAAATGTAAAAAAGAAAAATAATATAGGTGCTAGAAAACAATACGATACCATTGTTTCTCTCATTCTGATTTTATTAAATTTTTTCATACCGCTCTCACCTCAATGGCCTTTCTTTATTATCATCCCCTAAAAGATCTAGGGGATGATAATAAACTATCTATTGCACATTTTTAATAGATGCATTTGCTTGTTCTACAAATTCATTTGCTGCATCTTTTGGTGTTTTATCTCCATTCATAACAGCTTGAAGCATTGGGAACCAATATGTTCTCATTTCTGCAAATCCATCAATTGTATTATAATAAGGTGAATAATATTTTGACCATGTCGCAAGCTCTGTCATTCGTGCATCATTTTCATATACATCTCCAAATGATTGACGTACTGGATAAGAACCTGTTCTCATTACATTTTTTGGTCCCCATACTGGATCATCACAAATAAATTTAACAAGTTCTTTTGATGCTTCAATTTTAGCCTCGTCCCCATTATTAAATACACAAAATCCATTTACTAAATATTCAAGTTCTGCTACACCATCATCAGAAGGGAATGTTACTTCAATATACTCAACTCCACTTCCCTCTAATAATGCGGCTTGTATATCTGGTTGTGCTGGTGACCATAGTAATGCGAAAGATGTTTGACCATTTGCAAAATTTTGAATATCATCGCCACCATTATATGCAGAACCATTTAATAATAGCCCCTTCTCCACTGCATCCTTAATATAAGCAAGTGCTTTAATTCCTGCCTCACTATTAATCGTATATTCTGTAACTTCTGGATTTGTAATTGTTGCACTATATAAATTTGCTACAAAAGCTCTTGTTCCTTGGTCTCCACCTTGTCCACTTGCAAAGACTGAACCAGGATTATATCCTTTTTCCTTTAAAGCTGTGATAACTTTAGTGAACTCATCAGTTGTCCAACCATCTTTTATCATATCTGCTACACCAGCATCTTCTGCCATGGCCTTATTAAACGCCATATAAAACGGCGCAGAACTTATTGGATACATATAAGCTGTATCTCCTGCTTTACATGCTTGAATTAGAATATCATTATTTACATCTGCAACCATTTCTTCTGTAAACATATCATCTAATGGTGCTAATCTACCGGCTTTACCATATGTAATAATTCTACCTGGTGCATCAAATAATACATCACAAATAGTACCACCTTCTATTGCTGCAATAATTTTTTCTGGTCCTGAAGTAAAGTCAATTGTCTCTAATTTTACTTTGATATTTGGATGAGCTTCTTCAAATGCATCAATTATTTTTTGCTCATACGTTCCAAATCCATCACTTGCATTTTCTTGTGTCATAGTTGGGAATGACCACCATGTAATTTCTGTTACATTCATATTATCTTTCATATCATTTTCCATTTCACTAGAGCTAGATTCTTCTTTCATCGTATCTGTTGATGTATCACTTTGTGTGTTTGTGCTTCCACACCCCGTCATTGCAATTACCATTGCTCCCGCAAGCAAAACTGCCAAAACTTTTTTCTTCATACTTTTTTCCTCCTTTTTAAAAAATATAGATTAATTTACACCAATTACTCACTTTTCCATTTTCTGAATAACCCTTACAAATCTTTTTGTAATATCCCTTGGTCTTGTAATTGCCGTTCCTATGACTGCTGCAAATACACCTGTTTCCATAACACGCTCTAACTCTTTTGGTTCCCAAATTCCTCCTTCCGCAATAACTGGTTTATCACATCTTTTTACTAATTCTTCCATCATATGATAATTTGGTAATTCAATATTTTTTGTATACGTTGTATAACCACTCATAGTAGTTCCTATAAAATCAAATCCAAGTTGTGCTGCAAACTCACCTTCTTCTATAGTAGAGCAATCTGCCATAAAAAGTTGCGTCGGATATTTTTTACGAACAACAGAAAAAAATTCCTCTAGCGTCATATTATTTGGTCTCATTCTTTTTGTTGCATCAATTGCAATAATTTCACATCCACATTGCACCAAATCATCTACTTCTTTTATTGTTGGTGTAATGTAAACATTACTTTCTTCGTACACTTTTTTTATGATTCCTATAATTGGAAGACTAATCGTTTTTTTAATTTCACAAATATCAACTACCGTATTCGCTCTAATTCCTGATGCTCCACCTAACATAGCTGCATATGCCATACGTTCCATAATAAACGAACTAAATAAAGGTTCTTCTTCTAATGCTTGACATGATACAATTAGTTTTCCTTCTAATTGTTGTTTGATTTCTATATTTGTCACACGCTTCTCCTTTCTATGTGCTTTTTGCTTATTTATTTGTATTTTTTTAACTTCTCCTTGTACACTTTGACTATATCATATTTGAAAATATTTTTCAACATTTTGCAATTAAAAAAATATTTTTCTTTTTTATTGATATAATTCATTATATTTGTTATGATATTTATAGAATCTATTAACCATTATTGATAGGAGAAAACTTATGGTAAAATATGATGTATCTCGATTTAAAAATGTTACCGTTGCATTAAATACACCATTTAAAAGAAATGGTGATTTTGATGTTGATGCAACAAAAAAATTAACACGCTATTTTATCAACAAAGGAATCAAAGGACTCTATGTTGGTGGAAGTACAGGCGAAGGTTTTTTGCTTGATTTAGAAGAACGAAAGAAGCTAGTTGAAACGGTAAAAGAAGAAGCAGGAAATGAAATGATTCTTATTGTTCATGTCGGCTGTCCATCCACAAGACATTCTGTTATGCTTGCAGAACATGCACAAAAAGTAGGTGCTGATGCAACTTCTGCTGTTCCTTGTGTCTACTATCGTCCAAGTGAAGAAAGTGTCTATCATCATTGGAACGAAATAACAAAAGCTGCTGATTTGCCATTTTTCATCTATAATATCCCTCAATTAACTGGATTCCATTTATCCATGAATTTATTTTATCGTATGTTAGAAAATGAGAGAGTTGCCGGAATCAAATGCTCTTCCGAAACAGCCCACGATATTTTACGTTTTAAACAAGCTGGTGGCGACAATTTTATAGTATTTAATGGTCCAGATGAGCAATTTTTAGCAGGTAGAATAATGGGTGCTGATGCCGGAATTGGTGGAACTTATGGAGCAATGCCAGAATTATATTTAAAATTAGATGAATTAATAAGAAGAAATGAACTTGCTGCTGCTCAAAAATTACAAGCTAAAATCACTGATTTCATTTATAGACTTTGCAGTTTTCCTTCTATGTTTGGAGCATGTAAAACCATTATTCGAATGGATGGTGTAAATATTGGTGATCCAAGACTTCCATTTCTTCCAGTGAGTGAAAATGATCCAAACCTTATCGCATTATTTCAAGAAATTCGATCTACTGCAGAAACTATAAAATCACTATAATGAAGAGGTATGTATGAAAAAAACAATTGTTTGCTTTGGCGATTCTAATACACATGGATACTGTTCAGAGACAGGGGGCAGATTAAATGATTCGCAGCGTTATCCTTGTTTGCTTGGTAAATATTTAGGGAATTCTTATTTCGTTATAGAGGAAGGATTAAGTGGACGAACTACGGTATTCGAAGATCCACTATTTGAAGGATTAAATGGTTATGATGCTATTTTTCAATGTTTAATGTCTCATGAACCGATCCATTTACTTATTATCATGTTAGGAACAAATGACACAAAAGAAAGATTTCATGTGAATGCAGAGAATATCGCTAAAGGACTAGAAAAATTGATTTTAAAAGCACAGTCTATAAAAAATGCCTGGCATAATGCTACGCCAAATATTCTGATCCTTGCTCCCTATCCAATTGATCAACGTTACGCTACAACTTATGTTGCAAATGAAATGGGAAAAGACTGTGCGTTTAAATCAGAGAGCCTAGCTTATTATTATAAAAATGTAGCGGGATCAACTGGATGTCATTTTTTCGACACGAAAAATATCAAAGGCATGGAAGTTCATCCAAATGACTATATGCATTTAACCGCTAATAGTCACCACTTACTTGCACAAGAACTAGCAACTATTATAACTTCTTTGCAACTATAATTTAAATTTTTAAATTTTTTTTAATTTATTCTTGACAACCGTCGCCAAAATAGGTACAATACTATTGTTGCTTACGAAAGCAATAATAAATGTGTGCTTAGCTCAGCTGGATAGAGCGTTTGGCTACGGACCAAAAGGTCGGGGGTTCGAATCCTCTAGCGCACGTTAAAACCCTGTAAGGATATACTTGCAGGGTCTTTTTTTACAAATTTTTATACTATTTACTCTTTTACTACGTATTATTCTATCAACTACAGAAAGGTTTTTACACAATGAAACAACAACTATGTACTAAATTAAAAGCTATATTTTCTATTTTCTTTATGATTCTTATTCCAATTCTTTTCTTCATATTGATGGAATCGTTTTATCATAATGTTTTTAAAACAATGACACCAACTGTAATATTTGTTAATGTCCTATTCTTTGAATTAGTGATGATTCTACTTTTCTCTTTATTTCGAAAAGCAAATATTGCATTAATAATAGAAGGGATTCTTTTATTTCTAATCGGTTTAACAAATTACTTTATACTCAGTTTTCGTTCTACCCCTGTTATGCCTTGGGATATTTTTTCTTTATCCACTGCAGCTAGCGTTGCTGATAACTATAATTATTCGTTATCAAAAAATGCCATAATCATTTGTATCGTATTCATTTTACTCCTTATAATATCTTATTTTATAAAAATAGATTTAAAAAAATATGCATTTCATAGACAACTACGATTTATCGGATTTATCTTCTCTCTTTTTGCTCTTATCGGATTTACAAACTATATGCAACACGATAAAACAGTAAGCTCTTTGAAACTATATGATAAATTATTTACTCCGACCACCATGACATACAAAAACGGTACGATTGTTACTTTTATTATGCAATGCAAATATTTATCGGTAGAAAAACCTGCAAATTATTCGGAAGATGATGTAAAGAAAATATTGGCCAACTATGAAGATATTGAATATACTTCTTCTATCGATACATCCTATCCAAATATTATCGTTATTATGAGCGAAGCCTTTTCTGATTTAGATATTCTTGGTGAGTTTTCAACAAATGAAAACTATATGCCTTTTATTCGTTCTTTATTAGATGGCGCACAAAATACAGTATCTGGTTATTTGAATGTTTCCGTTTTAGGTGGAAATACTGCAAATACAGAATTTGAATTTTTAACAGGTAATACAATGGCCTTTCTTCCTCAAGGTAGTATTCCTTATCAACAATATATTAAAAATTCCATTTTTTCACTTCCAAATTATTTAAAAAATTACGGATATCATACAGTTGCAATACATCCATATCGAGCCAGTGGATGGGAACGAAATCGAGTATATCCATTACTTGGTTTTGACTCATTTTTATCAATCAATGATTTTGAGGATGCCCAACTTATACGTAAATACGTAAGTGATCAAGCTTGTATGGAAAAAATTATTGAGTTATACGAACAAAAAGAAGAAAATGCACCTTTATTCTTATTCAATGTCACAATGCAAAACCATTCTTCTTATACAGAATTGTTTGATAATTTTACGCCGGATATTTCTGTTAACGAAGCTACAAGTACAGCCCTAAATCAATTTTTATCTTTACAAAAGCAAACAGATCTATCTACAGAATATTTAATTGACTATTTTAGTAAAGAAGAAGAACCAACTTTAATCGTATTTTTTGGAGATCATCAACCTACAAATTCTGTTGTTTCTCCTATTTATAAAGCAAATAACAAAAATGTAAATGATTTGACAGAAGAAGAAAATCAATTGCGTTATCAAGTACCATTTTTTATTTGGGCAAATTATGATATTCAGGAAGAAACAAATATTGAAACAAGTGTTAACTTTTTATCTTCTTTCGCTTTGTCTCAAACTTCTGTCCCAATGAATTCTTACTTTTCCTATTTAAAAGAACTATCAGAAGATTATCCTAGTATTTCTTCCATAAAAGTAATGGATTCGAGCAATACCTCTTATGTCTCAAAAGATAAATTTGAAGAATTAAATACTTATGCCTCTTTGCAATATTACTTACTTTTTGGCAATCATTAAATTAGGAGTTGATAAAATAAATGACTATAACTAAACTAAAAAAAGAACGTGATAATACAATATATATTTTTTCTTTTATTATACCAATTGCAGTAATGATACTAATTTTCATTGTAAATAAAATTTTTCCATTTGGAAATCGTTCCTTTTTAAATATTGATATGTATCATCAATATTTTCCATTTTTAACAGAATATTATCATATGATTAAAGATTTTGAGCCTCTTTCCTACTCATTTACAGCAGGTTTAGGGACAAATTTTGTTTTTTTAATTGCATATTATCTTGCAACTCCAACAAATTTACTTGCACTATTAGTTCCTGAAGCATATTTGATGGAATTTCTAACCTATATGATGGTCGTAAAGATTGGATTGTGTGGTTTTACTTTTTCCTATTATTTGTCAAAACATTTTAAAACAAAAAATAAAGGTATCATTTTATTTGCTTGTTTCTATGCGCTTTCTGGATATATTGCAGCATATAATTGGAATGTTATGTGGCTTGATTGTATCATTCTTGCACCGATCATAATTTTAGGATTAGAATATTTGAATGAAGAGAAAAATTATACGCTATATTGCCTCTCTCTCGCATATTGTATTTTTTCAAATTATTATTTGTCTATTATGATTTGTATTTATCTTTGTCTCTATTTTTTTATAACATTACTTCCATTTGCCAAGAATAAAATTAAAGCAATTTATCATTTTATTCTCTACTCTCTTTTGTCAGGTGGTATGGCAGGCGTGCTTTTCATTCCTTCCTTATATGCACTTAGAGCATCCGAATACAGTGAAAGTACTTTTCCAAGTACTACTAAATTGTATTTTTCATTTTTTGATGCAATTGCTAGACACTGTGTTAACGTAGGAATTGAAACTGGATTAGATAAATGGCCAAATATTTATTGTGGTGTTGCAATTTTATTTTTATTTCCAATCTATATTATTTGCAAAAAAATTGACTCAAAGAAAAAAATACTTCATATATTCTTACTTATCTTTCTTTTTGTAAGCTTTTCAAGTAATGTATTAACTTTTATTTGGCATGGATTTAATTATCCAAATTCACTTCCCAGCCGCCAATCGTTTTTATACATCCTCTTACTACTTACGCTATGTTTTGAAGCGTTTCAACATATAAAAGAGATTAGCGACAAAACACTTTGCACTATTTTTGCATTTATTACTTTTCTGCTTATTTTATTTCAAAAATTAATAACAGATGATGCATTTAATGATTCCTCTTTTTTCTATACCTTTTTATTTTTAGCACTCTATGCACTTGTTCTTTATTTATACAGAACAACGAAAAAATACTTGAATATTCTGCCTTACGCTCTTTTATTCTTTATAATACTAGAAGCTGGAATGAATATGTATCTTACAAGTTGTAGCACGGTATCAAGAACAAATTATTTAGAAAATTACGGTTCTTATGCTACTTTAAAAGAAAGAAATACAAACGACCTTTCTTTTGTTCGTTTTGAACGCGACAAAAGAGTAACGCAAAATGATGGCATGCTTTTTGACTATCCTTCCTCTTCTCTTTTTTCTTCAACTGGAAATAGTCTTGTAAATAAATTTTATGAAAAATACGGATTACGAAGTAGTAAAGTATTTTATAGTTTTGACGGTGCAACACCTCTTATAAGTGCTTTGCTTTCTACAAAATATCTATTTACCACAAAGGAAGTAGAAAATGATATTTATGATACATTAGTAGATGAAGAAAATGGATTATACTTATATGAAACAAATTATGTGTTTCCTTTTGGATTTGCTGTTACCGATTCAGATTCTTCAAATTTAAAAGTAGATGATGATGAAATAGATACCTTTACTCCTATTGATCTACAAAATGTTCTTGGTAAAAAGTTAGGTGCTACTACAAATCTTTTTGATGAAGTTCCAACAAGAAATGATTTTAATTATGCTGCAGTAGAAATAACAGAAACAGGCTATTATTATGGGTTCTCATCCAATTCAAAAATCACTAAAATTCAAGCTGATTGCAATGGGGAATCCATGGAATTCAAGAATTTAAAAAATTCTTATATTCTAAATTTTGGATATTTAGAAAAAGGAAGTGTTTTGACAATTAGCAATGAAGAAAATCTTGCACTTTCTTTTCAAACCTATCGATTAAATGACAGTGAACTTGCAAATTTGACAACAACATTAAATAATCAAGCATTATCAATGACAAAATTTACATCTACTTCTTTAGAAGGAGAAATAACACTTACGAAACAAGGAACTTTCATCCTCTCTCTTCCTTATGAAGCTGGATGGACATTATATGTAGATGGTGTAAAAACGGAAATAGCTTTATTTGAAGATATGATGATCTCAACACCTTTGTCCCAAGGAACGCATACGATTTCCTTATCCTATTACCCAAAAGGCTTAACACTAGGCATTTGCTTATCTTTATCAAGTATTGTAATCTTTTTATTTCTAACGATATACGCTTCTAAGAAAAAATGGATATCACAGTAATGTGTGATATCCATTTTTTTATGTTATTAAATAAGGTTTCCATTCTGTTTCAAGACGTTCTAACGTAAAAATAGCATTAGCAGCACTTGTAGATGGACATTTTACGCATTCTCTTCCTGTTAATTCGAAACAATGTCTCATATATAATTTGTTTGCTTTTTCTCCATTTGCAAGAATTCTTGTAATACTTGTTTCTCTAAGTATATGATTTATATCATTAGGAATAACATTGCAGATAGAAGAATCACTTGATCCTTTAATATCACATGTATTTACCACATCCCAAAGCGCAATATGATGCCTATAGAGAAATGCTTTCTTATCCTCAATAGTAGTTGGAATTTCTTCTTCAAATACTTTTCCTAACATTTTCCAAAATCGATTTTGAGAATTTCCATAATAGAATTGTGTTTCTCTTGATTTTACAGATGGGAAAGTTCCAAGTATCAATAGTTTTGATTCTTTATTATAAATAGGCTCTAATTCATGTTTTACTCGCTCATAGCCAGAGGATACTTCCTCTATATAAATATCTTTTTTTAACTTTTGACGTCTTTTACTCATTGGAAGTTTTGACACACCACCATCTTTGGCAAATGATACAACAAATGCATTGATTTTAATCTTATGCTCCTCATACAAATGAATACTTTGAAATAGATCTTTATAACACTCTAATAAACGCATTTTAAATTTCACCATATCTATGGTGCCTCTTGATACATTTACAAGACTTCCCTTTCGCTTCATATAATAATAAATTGGTGTTTGAATTGCTGTAAATTTTTTTGCATATCGGATAAATTCAAGATTAAACAAAAAATCTTCGCACCAATTAATTGTGGTATCCATTTCAATATTGTTTTCTTTGATAATAGAATTTCGATATAATTTATTCCATAATACACCATAATAAAAATCTGCTGGTTCTTCCATCATATATTCTGCAAACATTTCTCTTGTTAAAGATCCACGTTCTCGGATATGTTGTTTTTCAGTAAAAACTGCACCATCTACACGATAAAAATCAGCCACTACTAAATCACAATCATATTTGTCTGCTGCATATACTAAACATTCTGTTGCATCTGGTGTAATCCAATCATCACTGTCCATAAATTGTAAATACTCGCCCTTTGCCTCCTTTAACGCTAAATTACGAGTATCTGATACCCCACTATTTTCTTTTGTAATAATTCGAAATCGTTTATCCATTTTTTCGTACTCATAACAAATTTCCAAACTATCATCCGTACTTCCATCGTTCATTAATAAAATTTCCATATCCGAAAAGTTCTGAGACATCGCACTACTTAAACACCGTCTCAAATACTTTTCCGCATTATAAATCGGAATAATTAAAGATACTTTCATTATGATAACCATCCTTTGCTGTAACGTTAGACTCTATTTTCATATAGTGTATCACAAGTTTTAGATAGTATCCATTCCTCTTTTTTTATTTTATCTAAATTTTATATTACGCAAAAAGACTTTAATCTATAAATGAAATAGATTAAAGTCTTTTAAAGAATGCCGGCGACCGGAATCGAACCGGTACGGGAGTATAAGTCCCGCAGGATTTTAAGTCCTGTGCGTCTGCCAGTTCCGCCACGCCGGCATATAACTGGCTACCATATACATGGTAAGTGGGACCAACAGGGCTCGAACCTGTGACCCCCTGCTTGTAAGGCAGGTGCTCTCCCAGCTGAGCTATGATCCCATGGGATATTCAATTATTGTCGAACTAACGACCCAGAAGGGACTCGAACCCTCGACCTCCGCCGTGACAGGGCGGCGCTCTAACCAACTGAGCCACTGGGCCTTACTATAAAATGGACCTTCGGGGACTCGAACCCGGGACCGACCGGTTATGAGCCGGTTGCTCTAACCAACTGAGCTAAAGGTCCATATCTCTCACTGAGATATATCTTACCCTTTCGGATAAAGCCGATAAACGGACTCGAACCGTTAACCTGCTGATTACAAATCAGCTGCTCTGCCAATTGAGCCATATCGGCATATTTAAGAGAAACTCTTAAAAGTGACCCCTACGGGAATCGAACCCGTGTTACCGCCGTGAAAGGGCGATGTCTTGACCGCTTGACCAAGGGGCCTTAACTCCCCGAGTAGGGTTCGAACCTACGACCCTTCGGTTAACAGCCGAATGCTCTACCGCTGAGC
>JBOFWM010000123.1:0-46239 GCA_051653625.1 Lachnospiraceae bacterium | reverse complement strand
TTTTCCTCTTCCTCTTCTAATTCGTCCGGTTCTAGATTCTCTATACTTTTAATACTATCTACTGAATATGTATATGTTGTAATATTATCATTTAAATCCTTTGCCCATATAATATATGTATTATTTTCATCATGTTCTAAAATATTTTGATCACTCCAAGTTTTACCTAAGTCTGTACTAAGATAATATTTTGGTAATCCTATCCCTTTTGTTCCATTTTTATTTATGTCTTCTACATGAAGTTCTATTACTTCACGTTGGTTACTACTCTCCTCTAATTTTTTTGTATGTGACACAGTAGGACCATACGTATCTAAATGTGAAATCGTGATATTTTTTTTTGAAATATTTTCTAACTTGTCTTTAATATATATACTATATTCTTTATTTTCACTTACTGTAATACTTAATTCATCGTTCCATGTTTTTCCTTTATCATAAGAAATAAAATGTTTTGGTAACCCCGAACCTAATGAACCATCTAACTGCAAATCTTCAATTTCAACTATTATAGTGCAATCCTTAGCATTTTTCTCTTCCTCTATTTCAATATTTAAAAAAGTAGGACCTTCTCTGTCAATATTTGATATTCTATATCGATATTCCATTACATTTTCTAACCGATCTTTAATATAAGTAATATATTCCCCATTTTCAATTATTTCAATCGAGTTGTTATCCGTCCAATTCGTGTTTTCAGAGAATAAAAAAGGAGTAGTATGTAATCCGCTCCCAATTGTTCCATTTTCTTGTAAATCCTGTACATCTTGAAAAGAAAATATGATATTTTCTTTAGTCCATTCCTCTTCATTTTTATAAGTATTAATAACAGTTGGCGGTGTTCTATCAATATTATCTATCACTATATTCAGTATCGCTTCTTCTGTAATATTATTTAAATCTGTATTTAATTTTAATGAATACAAACCATTTTGTTCAACTAACCAATTGTTTTGATCTGTTACTGTACTTCCATTCCAAATATAAGGTTTATGATTTATATATAAATTTCCACCATTTACAAACCAACCATATAATTCTAGTTGTCTTGTCCATTCATCGGTGCTTTTTTGTAAAAATAATGCACCAACATATCCTTGTATATTACAATCTAATGTATAATAAGTGATTGTATTCGTATAGGATGTTACCGTATAACAATCTCTTCCACTTTGATCTCCCGTGTATCCTGCTCCACACGTTCCGCATCCTGTTGTTCCATAGGAAGGATAATAAATTAATGTTCCTTGACATTTTTGTTCTACTGTTTCAGTTTTTGTAAGTTCTTTAGTATAGCATCCACCACCTGAACTTTCACTTCCTATATGTTGATGATAAATATCTTTTGAAATCATAGCACCATTAGCTTCTATTTTGTGGATATTAAATAGTATTCCAAATAGAATAATAAAAATAGAATAGTATGCATATTTTTTTTTATGTTTCATTTGATTCCTCCTCTATTAAATCGTCATATTTATGAGCATAAAAAGGACTGCCCCTTCGGACAGCCTTTATATTACAATTCAATTTAAGAGTATTTCTAATATTTTATCATTCTAAAATATCTTTGTCTATATATTTTTATTCCTTACGAATCCATTTCAAATATCCATTGATGAATCCATCAATAGCACCATCCATTACTGCATCAACATTTCCATTTTCTACATTCGTTCTATGATCCTTTACTAAAGTATACGGTTGGAATACATAAGAACGTATTTGATTTCCCCATCCAATATCCGTTAATTCTCCCCTTATATCTGATAATTTTTCAGCATTTGCTTCTTTTTTTAACAAATATAACTTAGATTTTAACATTTGCATCGCTTTATCTTTATTAGAATGTTGACTTCTTTCATTTTGACATTGTACAACAATTCCTGTTGGAAGATGAGTAATACGAATAGCAGATGACGTTTTATTGATATGTTGTCCTCCTGCCCCACTACTTCTGTAGGTATCAATTCGTAAATCTTTCTCATCAATTTCTACTTCTAAATCTTCTTCTATGTCTGGCATTACATCTAATGATGCAAAAGACGTTTGACGTTTTCCTTGCGCATTAAATGGCGAAATACGTACTAATCGATGTACTCCTTTTTCAGACTTTAAATATCCATAGGCATTTATTCCATTTACTTGAAATGTTACAGATTTAATTCCTGCTTCTTCGCCATCTAAATAATCAAGAACTTCCACTTGAAATCCTTTTTTGTCTGCCCATCTAGTATACATGCGATATAACATGCTGGCCCAATCACAAGACTCTGTTCCACCTGCACCCGCATTTAATTTTAAAATTGCATTATTTTTATCAAATTCATCAGAAAGTAATGTTTCTAATCGTATTTCCTCTAATTTCACAAGAAAACGTTTTAATTCCTCTTCTGCTTCTTTTGCAATTTCCTCATCCTCTTCTTCATACCCCATCTCAATTAAAGTTTCAATATCTTCATATTGAGATTCTAACGCATAAAAAGAATCTATCGTGTCTTTTAATAATTTATAATCTTTCATTTTTTGATTTGAAGCATCTGGATTGTCCCAAAATCCTGGTGCTTCCATCTCTAATGCCATTTCTTCTAAACACTTTGTCTTATTGTCTAAGTCAAAGTGAATCCCCCACTTCTTTTAAGGGTGTTTTTAAAGAGTATAATTCACTCTTCAATTGATCTAACAAAACCACTTAATCACCACGCTTTCTTTATTATTTCTAATTTTTTCCACAACATTGCTTATATTTTTTTCCTGATCCACATGGACAAGGTGCATTTGGATATACTTTTATTTCACTTCTCTTTTTTGGTAGTTTTCCAAGTGACTCATCCTTATTTGTTCCAGTTACATTTGCAACTTGTTCTCTTTCTACCTTTTGTTCTATACGAACGTGTAATAAAAGTTTAACCGTATCTTCACGAATGTTATCTGTCATTGCATCAAACATTTCATATCCATTCATTTTATATTCCACAAGTGGATCTCTTTGTCCATATGCTTGCAAACCAATTCCTTGGCGAAGCTGATCCATATCATCAATATGATCCATCCATTTACGATCAATGACTTTTAAAAGAATCACACGCTCTAATTCACGAATTGATTCAATTTCTGGAAATTCTGCTTCTTTTGCTTCATATAGTTTTACTGCTTCTTCTTTTAATTGTTGTTTTAATTCATTTCTCTTAGTATGTGTATTACGTTCTTTTGTAATTGGTTTTAATGGAATAATTGGCAATAATAATGTATTTAATTCTACCAAATCCCATTCTTCAACATCTAAATCTTCCCCTATTACAGTATCGATTGTATTATCAATTATATCAGTAATCATTTTATAAATTACATCTCGCATACTTTCGCCCTCTAAAACTCGACGTCTTTCTGCATAAATGATTTCTCTTTGTTCATTCATTACTTGATCATATTCTAATAAATTTTTACGAATACCATAATTATTTCCTTCAATTTTCTTTTGCGCTGTTTCAATGGCATTATTTAATGTTTTATGTTCAATCTCTTGGTTTTCTGGAATACCAAGTGCGCTAAACATAGTAATCAGTCTTTCTGAACCAAACAAACGCATTAAATCATCTTGTAAAGAAATATAAAATTTAGATTCTCCTGCATCTCCTTGACGACCTGCACGACCACGTAACTGATTATCAATACGTCTTGACTCATGGCGCTCTGTACCAATAATCTTTAAACCACCCGCTTCTTTTGCCTTATCATCCAACTTAATGTCTGTACCACGTCCTGCCATATTTGTTGCAATTGTAACAGATCCTGCAACTCCGGCATCTGCAACAATTTCTGCCTCTAATTCATGAAATTTCGCATTTAATACTTTATGTGGTATTCCACGTTTTGTTAAAAGAGAACTAATTTCTTCCGAACCTTCAATTGTAATTGTACCAACTAGTACAGGTTGTTGCTTTTTATAAGACAATTCTACTTCATTTATAATTGCATGTAACTTTTCCGCTTTTGATTTATAAACTGCGTCATGATGATCAATTCTAGCAATTGGTTTATTTGTTGGAATTTCAATAACGTCCATTCCATAAATATCTCTAAACTCTTTTTCTTCTGTAAGAGCCGTACCTGTCATTCCACATTTTTTTTCAAATTTATTAAAGAAATTTTGAAAAGTAATAGTTGCTAATGTTTTACTTTCTCTTTTTACCTTAACTTTTTCTTTTGCTTCAATTGCTTGATGTAATCCATCCGAATATCTTCGACCTGGCATAATACGTCCTGTAAATTCATCAACAATCATGACTTGATCATCTTTTACAACATAATCTTGATCTTTAAACATCAAATTATGTGCACGAAGTGCTAATGTAATATTATGTTGAATTTCAAGATTTTCAGGATCTGCAAGATTTTCAATTGTAAAAAATCTTTCCACTTTTTCAATTCCTTTTGCTGTTAAATTTACAATTTTATCTTTTTCATTAACAACAAAGTCTCCTGTTTCTTCTTGAACAATTCCCATAATAGCATCCATTTTACTTAAATCTTGTATATCGTCGCCTCTTTTTAATTGTCTAGCTAATACATCACAAACTTCATAAAGCTTTGTTGATTTTCCACTTTGTCCCGAAATAATAAGTGGTGTTCTTGCCTCATCCACTAAAACAGAATCGACCTCATCAATAATGGCATAATTTAAATCACGAAGAACTAATTGCTCTTTATAAATAACCATATTGTCACGTAGGTAATCAAAACCTAATTCATTATTTGTAACATACGTAATATCGCAATTATACTGTGCTCTACGTTCTTCTGGAGTAAGGGAATTTACAACAATTCCTACTTTTAGTCCTAAAAATTCATGTACTTGCCCCATCCATTCAGCATCACGTGCAGCTAGGTAATCATTTACAGTTACAATATGAACACCTTTCCCTTCTAATGCATTCAAATAAGCTGGCAATGTTGAAACTAATGTTTTCCCTTCTCCTGTTCTCATTTCCGCAATACGACCTTGATGTAAAATAATTCCACCAATCAGCTGCACTCTATAATGTTCCATGTTAAGAACTCTTTTTGCAGCCTCACGAATTGTAGCATATGCTTCTGGAAGAATATCATCTAACGTCTCTCCTTGCGCAAGTCTATCTTTAAATTCTTTTGTCTTTCCTTGTAATTGAACATCTGTAAGATTTGTCATTTCTTCTTTTAAACTTTCAATCTTATCCACAAGAGGAATAATTCTTTTTAATTCTCTCTCACTATGTGTTCCAAAAAATTTGCTTATCAACTTCATAATTAATAACCATGCCTTCCTTTTTATAGCTACTTTTTTCGCTAGAAATTCAAAGGATATTGTAACAGATTTCTTATATTTATTCAACTACCACGAATGCTATCTAAATTTAACTTTTTGTGAACATGAAATACTTACTATATTTATTGATTTTTCATTTTTAAAGTGTTATTATTTTAACGAAGGAATTTTTTCGAATAATATTAATAAGAGGAGTAAACGAATGAGTAAAACATTTAATGAATTAATTGCAAAAGTTAACGAAATGGAAATGAAAACAGTAGCTGTGGGTGTTGCCCAAGATAGTGCTGTTTTAGAAGCTGTAGTTGCAGCAAAAGAAAGAAATATTGCCGACGCTATTTTAGTAGGTGATGAAACCAAAATTAAAGATGTTGCAGCTTCATGTGGATTTAATATTGATAGTTTTCCTATTATTCATGTAGAAGATGATTATGAAGCAGCATTAACTGCTGTTAAATTAGTTCATGATGGAAAAGCTGATATGTATATGAAAGGTCTTATAGATACAAAAGGCTTTTTGAAAAGTGTATTAGATAAAGAAGTAGGACTTCGTACTGGAAAGCCACTTTCTCATGTATGTGTATTTGATATCGAAGGCATTGATCGTCTATTATTTTTATCAGATGTTGCATTCATTCCATACCCTACTTTAGAAGATAAAATAAATATCATCAATAATGATGTCGAAGTAGCAAATGCATGTGGTATTGAAAATCCAAAAGTTGCACCACTTGCTGCGGTTGAAGTTGTAAACCCTAAAATGCCTGTAACTGTAGAAGCTGCTAAATTAACAGAAATGAACAAAGAAGGATTAATTCAAAATTGTATCATTGATGGTCCTTTATCATTAGATCTTGCAATTGAAGCTGAAGCTGCAAAACATAAAGGTGCAACTGATCGTCTTATTCAAGGGGATGCTGACATTTTACTATTCCCAGATATTCACGCAGGAAATCTTGTATACAAAGCACTTGTTCACACACCAAATGTTAAAAACGGTAATATTTTAACAGGAACAAAAGCACCAGTTATTTTAACTTCACGTTCTGATGCATTTGAAACAAAAGTTAATTCTATCATTGTTGCTGCTGTTGTTGCTGAAGGAATGAAAAATAAAAACAAATAATTTATAGAAAAGGAGAAATACCATGTCTATTAAAAGCTTAATTATTAATCCAGGTTCTACTTCTACCAAAATTGGTGTTTATGAAGACGAAACTCTATTATTTGAAGAAACACTACGTCATACTACGGCGGAAATTTCACAGTTTTCAACCATTTTTGATCAAAAGGATTTTAGAAAAGATATTATTACCGATTTATTAGCTAAGAAAAATTTTGATATTAACTCTTTAAATATGGTAGTTGGGCGTGGCGGAATGCTTAAACCAATTCCAAGTGGTACTTATATTGTTACTGATGAATTATTAAACGATTTAAAAATTGGATTTCAAGGTCAACACGCTAGTAATTTAGGCGGAATTCTTGCTCGTGAAATTGCTGATTCTATAGGTGTACCATCTTATATTGTAGATCCTGTTGTTGTTGATGAATTATGTGATATTGCTCGCTACTCTGGTGTTCCTGAACTTCCAAGAACAAGTGTATTCCATGCTTTAAATCAAAAAGCTGTTGCAAAACGATATGCAAAAGAAACAAATACACCTTACAATACGCTTAACTTAATTGTTGTTCATATGGGTGGTGGTGTTTCTGTTGGTGCTCATGAAGCTGGCAAAGTAATTGATGTATTTAATGCACTTGATGGAGACGGTGCTTTTTCTCCTGAACGAGCTGGAAGCGCTCCAAGCGGTGCTTTGATTAAAATGTGTTTTAGTGGAAAATATAGCGAAGCTGAGCTATACAAAAAATTTGTAGGTAACGGTGGATTTAATGCATATCTTGGTACAAATGATATGCGTGATGTAAATGCAAAAGTTGCTGAGGGAGATGCATTTGCGAAAGATATTTATGATGCTTTTATTTTCCAAGTTGTAAAAGATATTGGTTCTATGGCTTGTGTTTTAAAAGGTAAAGTAGATCAAATTATTGTAACAGGCGGAATTGCATATTCAAAAAATGTAATAGATGATTTAAAAGAAGCTAGTGAATGGATTGCTCCTTTTACAGTTTATCCTGGTGAAGATGAATTACTTGCTTTAGTTCAAGGCGGTCTTCGCGTACTAAACGGAGAAGAAGAATCTGCTACTTATTAGATTTTCAATTTTTTATATAAATATACTCGAGTATTCTTAATTTATTACTAAGAATACTCGAGTATATTTTTTGCAATCACTAAAGAAAGATTTGCTTTTTCCGCATCATAAATATATCCTTCTTTAATATTTCGATCTGTAATAACTTTATAAATATCTTTTAAAGGACATATAACTTGAAGATATCCCCCTCCAAATTTTTTACTATCTGCTAGCACATACGTTTTATCTGCACTTTTTAAAATTGCTTGTTTCACTTGCATTTGAGGCGATCCAATAGATGTAATACCAACATCAAAATTTATCCCATGTACACCTATAAACGCTCGATCCACTCGAATATTTTTCAAATTCTGTACCGCAGTATCTCCCAATGTTGCTGCTTGATTTCCACCAACTTGACCACCAATCATAAATAACTGTACATGGTTTACATGTGCTAATTCATTTCCAACAAGAAGAGAATTTGTAACAACAGCAAGTTGTTTTTCCGAATGTCTCTTTATAAATTCTGCTAAATAAAAACTACTAGATGCATCATCAATAATAATTGTATCCCTATCTTTAATATACTCATAAGCACATGCAGCTATTTCCCTCTTTTGTTTTTGATATCTATAAATACTTTCCGCATCATATTTTCTTTTTATTTTTCGTTCTTCAATCGGAAGTGCTCCTCCATGTGTTCTTATAAGAAAACCCTCTTGTTCCATCGCACGAATATCACTTCGAATTGTCACCTCAGAACATTTAAATTCTCTGCTTAATTCACATACTTTTACTCTACCATTCCCCTCAAGTAATCGAAGAATCTCTTGCCTTCTTTCTTGCATACAAATCCCACCCTTTTAAATTATTTCTAACGAATCTTCACTTTATCTCTTGGTATATGCTCTATAATAATTTTCATAATACTATTAAATTGTGTTCCAAAAGATTCTTTAGGAAAAATCATAGCTTGTTCTTCTCCATAATATATTCCAATCGTTTTAGGAGTTGATACAATTTTTTCTATTTCTTCCCAAGCGTAATTTCTACTACTCTGATTTCTTACTTCTTCAATACCATCGTCTGCAAAAATATATTCTACACTTTCTATAAATTCTGGATTTTTTTCTACTTGTTTTTTTGCCCTAAACCATAGTAACAATGGTGTATACGACAAAAAAGCTATCCCTGCCAAAATATAAAATAGCAAATATATAATCGTTATTTCTCTAATAAAAAACATAATAATTCCCATAAACACTACTGCCATCCCAAGTACATTTGTTAAAAAGCCAGTAAACTTTGAATAGGTATGATATAACAAAAAATCATACAATGCATTATGTGTCATTTTAACTTCTAATTTTTCCTTCATACTAAATATTCTCCTTTATTTTTAAATAGCGAAAAAGCCCTCAACATGAATATAACATATATGAGGACTTTTTTCTATTTTTTCATTTCACTTCAACTAATAATATGTACTCTATGCTTTGTATGCCCATCCTTCTGGTGAATAAATTCCTTTTTTATTCTTTCGCATATATCTATCAAATGCCGCTGTAATAAATGGACATAAGAATAATGTAATTACTGAAGCTGTTGCACATTGTGCTGTTGCCATATCTACATATCCTGCCATTGAAGGGTCCGCTGCTGCAACTGCTGCTGGTGTTTGTGCTGAATTAAGTGCTGTTGTACCTACTGCTGCACCCATTGCATTTCTTTCTTTCTTAGGTAATAAAATATTAAATACTAAAAAGAATATTACAGCAGTAGCCGCTGAAATTAACCCTAATAAGATTCCTGATAAACCAGCTCTTACTAACGTAGAAATATCAGTTTTTGAACCAATTGATATTGTCATAAAAAATGTGATAATTGGTTGTGCTGTTCTACAAGTTTTTCTAAATTCTGCATCTAAATTCCCCCAAATAAATCCAATCAATAATGGAACTAGTACCGCAACCATACTCATGAATGGTATAGATGCAAGGCCAGTAGCTCCGAGTGCTACAAGCGTAAAAAACGGACCATCATTAATAGATAGAATAGAAATTGCACCTGTATCTGAAGCATTTCCAAATTGTGATGATAATGAAATATATAAAGAGCCATTAGAATTTGTAATAGCTGCAATAATAACAAAAGGTGTTAATCCCAAAAATCCTTCTGGTCCGCATAGTTTACCAACCAACAAACCTAACAATATACCTAAAATAAGCTTCATACCTGTCATAGCAACACCTTTATATAAAGGTAATCCTACTTGTTTTACATTGATTGTTGATCCACATACAATTAGAAACAATCCCATCATCGCTGCATTACCATCATAAAACAATGCTGTTACATATCCTCCAATTTGAAATACTTGTGGACAGAATGTAGCAAGTGCTACTGCAATCAAAAGTGGTATAATAACTAATCCACCTGGCATATTTTTCATTTTATTTAATAAATCAAGATCTACATGTTTTTTTTCTTTATTTTCATCCATTTTTATTACCCCTTCTCTTTTAAACTATCTTAGATTTTCTCTAAATAATCGATTCACAATTTCACAAGCTGTATCATCTTTACCTGTAAGTCCACCTTTTCCTATTGCTGGCAAACCATCATATTTTCCGATAAGCCTTGTAACATCTGTTTGTGGTATTACATAATCTAACATTTCAAGACACTCTACCCCTAGTTGATAGCAAACATTTACCATAGTATCTCCACCTGTTGTATAAAGACCTGCAATTTTTTCCCGTCCTACAGTCTCTAATAAATTTGAAACTATGGTTCCTAATCCTGCATTAATACGATCAGCACTCATTCCATTTGCATACCCTCTTTTGCTATCTTCTTCATCAAGATCAAGTACATCCCCATGTAATGCCGTTTCAAATAAAATAGCTCTTGGTTGATTTTCAGAATTCAATAATTCTATACCCTTTTCAATTGCTTTCTGTGCCTCTTTTATCGCCTTATCTCCACCTTCTATTAATGGCAATGGTTCAACACTTATTCGTCTATGTCGTTTATCGGCAGTCAATATTTCCATTTGTTTTTTTGTAACAGGCGTTGCACTTCCTGCTGCAATAATTACTGTTTTTCCAGCTTCATCCACACTACCTTGTGGTACATTTTCTTCTTCCTCTTTAATAATATTACGATTATATGCAAGTTTACTTGTGAATGGTCCAGGATCTACAGATAATATATTCCACTCTAATTCTACACATGATTTTGCAATAGCATTAACATCTTCAATAGAAATTGCATCTATTACTATTACTTCATTCCCTTTCTCCTTTTGTTTTATTAAACTATTCTTAATTGCTTCCGTCCCAGCTAACACCTGATCTAGTGTAATCAATCCAACATTTCTTCGAGTTTGTTCAGCTAATAATCTTGGAATATAATTTTCTTTTACAGGCGTTCTAACATCTTGAGCTACTGGAGTATTTATTAATGCAACTCCATCAATCACAGAATATCCTCCCACTAAAATTCTTCTTGATTGTGGCATTGCTGGTACAACAATAGCAATAGTATCTTCCAGCTGATCTAGCATTGCATCAATCTCAATTCCAATACCTCCGCGACAAGTAGTATCAATTCTCTTTTGATAATATTTTACTTCCATTTTTTTTAATGCTAATGTAGCAGACTTTACTTTTTCATATGCTTCATCACATGGAAGTGCTCTACTATTACTACTAATAATGATTGCATCTAGTTGATCTGTATTCTTTCCATTTAGTGCTGCTTCTTCATTAAAAAAGACTGCCGTTCTGGCTTTTGACCTTGCAAGCACAACCCCTGTAGTTGTTGCACCTGTTAAATCATCTGCCACTCCTCCAATAATAGGCATTTAATTTTCCCTCCAATACTATATATTTTAGAATAATTCCTTCTATTTTTTATGTTGTCTTGCAGCATACTCCGAAACAACCTTTGTAGATTCTATCATACTAACAGCTCCTGCAATCCCTTTCCCTGCAATATCAAATGCCGTACCATGATCTACAGAGCTTCTTATAAATGGCAATCCAAATGTTAGTGTAACTGATTTTTCAAAATCTAATGTTTTACAAGCAATATGTCCTTGATCATGATATAAAGATAAGATTGCGTCATATTTTCCTGACTTTCCAATATTAAAAACAGAATCCGCTGGACATGGTCCTACTGCATTAATCCCCATTTCTTGTGCTGCCTTTACTGCTGGTTCTAACTCATCAATTTCTTCTCTTCCAAATAGTCCATTATCGCCGTTATGTGGATTTAATCCAGCAACTGCAATAAGTGGATTCTCTAATCCCACTTTTTTCAATTCCTTGTCAATATATTTTATATTTTGTAAAACAACATCTTTTGTTGCATATTTACACGCATCAATTAATGACATATGGCGACTCACAAAAAATACTCTTAATTTATGACACGAAAACATAGTAAGTGCATATTCTGATTTTGTTACATTTTGATAAATTTCTGTGTGACCTGGTTCTTTCACACCCACTAATTTGATTGCTCCTTTGTGTATTGGTGCAGTAGATACCGCATCTACTTTTCCTTCCATTCCAAATTCAATAGATTTCATAATAAAATCAATCGCCATTTGTCCTGCTAAAGTTTGCTCTTTTCCCCATTCAATAGAATTAGTATCATAATTTCCAGTTTCAATAATATCAATCGTGCCATATTCAAATTTTGCTTCTGTAGGTTCCTCTATTTTATTATATTTTAATTCCTTTCCTAATACTTTTGCAGCCTTATCCATAATTGCAATACTTCCAATCATAAACGGTCTACACATTTCATGAATTTCTTTATCTAACATTGTTCCCACACATATTTCAGGCCCTATACCTGCTGGATCCCCCATTGTTAATGCTGTAATTGGTCTATACATTTCGTTTTTCCTTTCGTTTGCTTTCGTTATTTTTCATTTTCTGATTATTATTTTATGTTATTTTAATATTTTATTCAAGTATTATTTTTTATATTACGTCAAAACTGTCATAGTTTATATTTATGCCAATCTTTTTTTATACATTTAGCACAAATACTTCCTTTTATTCTTTCGTTTGTTTTCGTTTTTTATTTTTTTCATTTTTCTATTGTGATTTTATAATACTAATGCTAAAATAAATAAAAATAAAGGAGGTTTACATGGCAAAAAAATTACTTTTTGGGACAAATTTAAAAATGTATAAGACAATCAAAGAAACAACTGATTATTTACAAAAGCTTGAACATAATACAAAAGACATTAGTCGCGATGAAATCAAGCTCTTTGTAATCCCATCCTACACTACATTGAGCAATGCAGTTAATTGTATTAACCAAAATTACATACAATTAGGTGCACAAAATATGTGTTGGGAAGACGAGGGACAATTCACAGGTGAAATTTCTCCTATAATGATCAAAGAATTAGGATTAAATCTTATTATGATTGGTCACTCTGAAAGACGTCATATATTTGGAGAAACAGATATTGATGAAAATAGAAAAGTAAAAGCTGCACTAAACCATGGCTTTACAGCTTTACTATGTATTGGTGAAACAGCAGAAGAAAAAGAGTACGGAATTAGTACAGAAGTTTTACGTTCACAACTCAAAATTGGATTTCATAATGTACCTCAAGAACAGATTTCAAAAATATGGGTTGCTTATGAACCAGTTTGGTCAATTGGAATAAATGGTATTCCAGCTACTGCAGATTATGCCGAAAAAATGCATCAAGAAATCAAGCTTTGTTTAAAAGAAATTTTTGGTGAAAGCGCAACTTCTATTCCTGTACTTTATGGTGGTAGCGTTAATCCAAGTAATGCAAACGAACTAATCATCCAACCATCAATTGATGGACTTTTTACAGGACGAAGCGCTTGGGATGCTGATGCTTTTAACAAATTAATAAGAGATGCTAAAAATACATATGATAAATATAATTAATAAAATTCAGGAGGACATAGGGATGAAAATTGCAATAGGATGTGATCCAAATGCGCAACAAGCAAAAGAAGATTTAATTGAATTTATGACACAACAAAAATATGGTGAAATCACAGATTTTGGAAGTGAGGATCCAATTTATGCTACTACTTCCATTAAATTAGCCGAAGCTGTTGCATCTAAAGAATATGATAGAGGAATATTAATTTGTGGTACTGGAATTGGTGTTTCGTTAGCAGCAAATAAAGTTAAAGGTGCATATGCCGCATTATTATCTGATGTATATTCTGCTAAGAGAGCAAGATTAAGCAATGATGCTAACATTGCTTGCTTAGGTGCATTTACAATCGGTAATAAATTAAGAGAAGAATTAATTGATGCTTTTTTAACAAATGAATTCGAAGAAGGATGCTCTTCTCAACCTAAAATCGATGCATTTAGAGCATATGAAAATAAGTAATTATAAAAACGACTTAGATTTTTATTTCTAAGTCGTTTTTCTTTATCAAAATTTTATAGTCAATTCCTTTGATGCGCCATCTACATTCTTTACTTCATTCGAACATAGATTAATTGCTTGTGTTTGATTTTCAATTCTCTCTGTTATATGAAGAACCATTTCTGTATTTTCCTGCGAAATAGCAACTAATGTTTCCACTTCGTCATTCACAACTGCAACATCCCCTTTCACACTATTGATTAGTCCATATTCTTGTTTTAAATGATTTTGTGCAGCCACTGTATTTCCTTCGATTGTTTGAAACGAATCTAATAAGTGGTTTATATTATTCGATCCCTCCTTAGCAACATCTACACCTCGTGATATTCTATGATCCACAATTTTAACAATATTTCTAATCGATTCTATAATAGAATTAATATCTTGAGATGCATTTGCACTTGCAGATGATAATTCTCTTATTTCTCCTGCAACTACAGCAAATCCTTTACCTAATTCACCTGCTCTTGCTGCTTCAATTGAAGCATTTAAAGATAACAGATTCGTTTGTCCAGCAATGGCATTAATTTTATCTAAAATAATAGAAATTCGTTCCATTTCTTCCACTAGCTCATTCGTAGATTCTCTCGCTAAATCAACGGATGTTGTAATTTCCTCCAAAGATTCTTTTACAATTTTCGCTTCCCCATTTCCAGTTCTAACAGCTACTTCTACTTCTTCAAAACTTTTTTCTAACTCTTGTGCTAAATTATATATTTGTTCTGTACTATTTTCTGTTTCACTTATTTTTTCACTAACATGAACAATTGCATTTGAAATACTATTTGTTGACGTTCTCATTTGATTTGTTGATTCCATTACGCTTTGTCCTTGATCTAAAACTTCTTTAATATCTAATGCAAGTTTTTCTACAGAATTTGTCAATTTCTTAGCAATCCTACCTGCTTGAGTTTTATTTTCATTTACTGTATTCACTAGTTTTATAGAATCCTCATACATATTTTGACCACGTTGTGTTGCAACATATATTACATATCCAGTTAAAGCATATAAAATCACCTTCGTTATTGCACCTTCTACTGTAGCTGCCTCTGGTCCTTCTAAGGTTTCTGGCATTATTATAGCTAGAATCAAAAATACAACAGTTGTTGGAAAAAGAAATATTTTTATCAGCTTTCCACTGAAATAAGAGGTGGACATTGCTAAAAGCAAATATGATGCAACAGCCGCTGTTGCACTTCCTCCAACTATCAGATTGTAAAAAACTGAAATAATAAAAGCAAAGAATAACGTAATTATTGCTTTTTTTTCTGCCCCCATTTTCTTTGACCTATATGTATAAATAAAGGCAATCATCATTAATATTGTACCAAGAACAAGGGAATAAAATCCTGTTGATATTCCATATTTACTTACTGCAACAAAAAGCAATGCAGTAATAGATGCAGTTAAAATAATTTGATTTTTCAATAGTATTTTTTGCATTTTTTCCTCCTAACAGTATAGTATTATTATTTATTCATTTGATGAAATTCTAGGTATTCCATCAAATCCAAGTTGTAAATCATCATCTGTAGTAATATAATCCACCATTTCTCCATCATTATATTTCCCATAAGTAACTATATCAAAATATCCCGTGTTTACAAGAGCAAATTAGTAGCTTATGTAATTGCCAAATTTAATTTATGGCTCTCACTCTCATTATTACTCGAAATTTTAAAGGAGTTTGTAATTTTTCTTCCAAACAATACGTACTAACAAAGATGGACGATACATTTTGTAAAAATTTTGTATTTCTTCTGATATTGGAATAAATACATCCGTTTCATTTAACTCTTGCTCTACTAATTCTTTACAAAATACACCTTCCTGCTCTTCTCCTTTCGGGAATTATTATTTACTATAATATTTATCAAAAAAACTAGATATGCAAGCTTTTAACTACTCTTACACATCTAGCCTTTTATTTTATACTATTATTTAGCGGCTTTTGCAGCTTTAATTTGCTCTGTAAGCGCTGGTAAAATTGTTTTAAAGTCTCCAACAATTCCGTATGTCGCAACATCAAAAATTGGTGCTGTTTCATCTTTATTAATCGCAATAATAATATCAGATTCTTCCATACCTGCAAGATGTTGAATCGCTCCTGAAATACCACAAGCTACGTATACATTAGGACGTACAGTTTTTCCTGTTTGTCCAACTTGAAGATCTTTTGATTTCCATCCAGCATCTACAACTGCACGTGAACAGCTTACTGTTCCGCCCATAGCATCTGCAAGGTCTTCTAATAATTTGAAGTTTTCTTGAGTACCAACTCCACGTCCACCCGATACTAAAATCTGAGCTTCCATAATATCTACAGTTTCTGTAACTGATTTTACGATATCTAAAATTTCTACATATTTATGGTCTGGAGTAAATGTAAGTGTTAATTCTTCTACATTTGCTTTAGCGCCTTCAATTTTTTCAATTTTTTTCATTACACCTGGACGTACTGTTGCCATTTGTGGTCTATGGTCTGGACAAGCAATTGTCGCAATTGTATTTCCACCAAATGCAGGACGTGTCATAAGTAATTGATTCGTTTTTTGTTCTTTTCCTGGAATTGGGTTAATTGGGAAATTACCAACTTCAAGAATAGTACAGTCAGCAGTAAGACCTGTATGAACTCTTGCTGAAACTCTTGGTCCTAAATCACGACCAATTGCTGTTGCTCCAACTAAAAATACATCTGGTTTATATTTGTTAATTACTTCTGCTAATGCATGTGTATATGGTTCTGTTCTGTATTCTTTTAATTCTTTATCATCAACAACGATTACTTTATCTGCACCGTATGCTGCTAATTCATCTACTAATCCTTTTACATCAGATCCAACTAGAACTGCTGTTACTTCTGTTCCTAAGTCTTTCGCAAGGTCTTTTCCTTTTCCAATTAACTCGAAAGCAATGTTATCGATTACATTATCAACCTGTTGTGCGAAGACAAATACGCCTTTATATTGATCTAAACTCATTTTTAGTCTCCATTTCTTTTCTATATTCTTATTAAAGAACGTTGTTTTCTGTTAATTTTTCCATAATATAAGCAACAGATTCCGAAGGATCTAAAGTAATTTTTTCACCTTTACCTTTACGAACTTTATCAGAAGCTTTTGCTATTTGTGTAGGCGATCCTTTTAATCCTAAATCAGAATCTTTAACATCCACTAATTTATCTCTTCCCCATACAAGAAGCTCTTTTTTATAAGCATCAAAAATTCCACCTGGAGTCATAAAACGTGGTTCATTTAATTCACCTAATGCTGTAATTAAACATGGCATTTTTGCTTTAACAACATGATGTCTATCATCATATTGACGTTCAACGATTACGCTATCTCCATCAACTTTAATATCTTGAGCATATGAAATTACAGGAATATCAAGATGTTCTGATATTTGTGGTCCAACTTGAGCTGTATCACCATCAATCGCTTGACGACCAGCAATAATTAAATCATATTCTAAGTTACGAATTGCACCAGCTAAAGTTTGAGAAGTTGCCCATGTATCCGCTCCTCCTAATACTCTATCTGTTACAAGAACACCTTTATCAGCACCCATAGCCATTGCTTCACGAAGAACTTCTTCCGCTTTTGGAAGTCCCATAGTAATTACGGTAACTTCTGCATCATATTGGTCTTTTAATCTAAGTGCTGCTTCTAAACCAGCTTTATCATCTGGATTCATAATTGTAAGCATTGCACTTCTATCAAGAGTACCATCTGGATTAAATTTAACGCCACCTTTTGTATCAGGTACTTGTTTAATACAAACAACAATTTTCATTGTACATTTCTCCTTATACTGTTTTTAAATTATTTTAAAATATTTGCTGAAATTACCATTTTTTGAACTTCGCTAGTTCCTTCGTAAATTTCTGTAATCTTAGCATCACGCATCATACGTTCCACATCATATTCTCTTGTGTATCCGTATCCACCATGTAATTGTACCGCTTTTGTTGTAACTTCCATAGCAATATCAGCCGCATATAATTTAGCCATTGCAGCTTCTAATGAATAATTTTTTTGTGTAGCTTTTGCCATTGCAGCTTTATAAACTAATAATTGAGCAGCTTCACATTTTGTTGCCATATCAGCTAATTGGAATTGTGTATTTTGGAATGCAGCAATAGCACGTCCAAATTGTTTTCTTTCTTTTACATAATTGATTGTTGTTTCTAAAGCACCTTCTGCTAATCCTAATGCTTGTGCAGCAATACCAATACGTCCACCATCAAGTGTATGCATAGCAATTCCAAATCCTTTTCCTTCTTTTCCAAGAAGATTTTCTTTTGGAATTCTACAATCTGTAAAGATTAATTCATAAGTTGCTGATCCACGGATACCCATTTTCTTTTCTTTTGTTCCAAAAGTAAATCCTGGTGTTCCTTTTTCAACGATAAATGCTGTAATTCTTTTTTTGCTTCTTCCTCTAGCGTCTACATCAACACCTGTGATAGCAAATACAACATAAATATCTGCTTCTTTACCATTTGTGATAAAGATTTTAGAACCATTTAATACATATTCATCTCCATCAAGAACAGCTTTTGTTTGTTGTCCTTGTGCATCAGTACCAGCACCTGGTTCTGTTAAACCAAAAGCTCCTAATTTTTCCCCTTTAGCAAGTGGAACTAAGAATTTTTGTTTTTGTTCTTCAGTACCATATGTCATAATTGGATCTACACAAAGTGAAGTATGTGCTGATACAATAACACCTGTTGTTCCACAAACTTTTGATAATTCTTCTACACACATAGCGTATGTTAATGGATCACATCCTTGACCACCATATTCTTTTGGTACAGGAATTCCTAAAAATCCAAGTTTACCCATTTTTTCAGCAGTAGCTCTTGGGAATTCTTCTGTTTCATCCACCTCTTGAGCAAGAGGTTTTACTTCTTTTTCAGCGAATTCTCTAAATAAAGTTCTCGCCATTTCATGTTCTTTGCTTAAAAGAAAATCCATGATTTAATTCCTCCATAAATGTTTAATATTAGTTGATACCATCAGATCTTATTTTGTCTTTGGTATAAAACACATGTTTTAAGTTACAGCCTATTTGCTGTAGTCATAGAACCCTTTACCAGTTTTCATACCTAATTGTTTTCCACGAACCATTTTTTTAAGTAATGGATGAGGACGGTATTTTGTATCACCAGTTTCATCATATAATACGTTCATAATTGCAAGAACAATATCAAGACCAACTAAATCTCCTAGAGCTAATGGTCCCATTGGATGATTTGCTCCTAATTTCATAGCTGTATCAATTCCTTCTACAGAAGCAACTCCTTCAGCATAAATTCCAATTGCTTCATTGATCATTGGAATTAAAATTCTATTTACAACAAATCCTGGCGCTTCTTCTACTTGAACTGGATCTTTTCCAATTTCAACAGAAATTGCTTTGATTTTTTCTACTGTTTCCACTGGTGTATTAAGACCAGCAATTACTTCTACTAATTTCATTCTATTTGCAGGATTGAAGAAATGCATTCCAATTACTGCTCTATCAAGTCCAGCACCAATTTCTGTAATAGAAAGTGAAGATGTGTTTGTAGCAAAAATACAAGTTGCTGGTACAATTTCTTGTAATTCTTTAAATGTTTTTTGCTTTACTTCCATAACTTCTAATGCTGCTTCGACAACTAAATCTGCATCTGTACAAATTTCTTTTGTACCTGTTGTGATTTTTGCTAGTAATCCTGTAGCATATTCCTCTGTTACTTTACCTTTTGCAACTAATTTGCTTAAACCTTTTTCAATTCTAGCTTTTCCACCTGCTGCAAATTCTTCATTAATATCACAAAGATATACTTCATACCCTTCTGCTTCTGCAAAAGCTTGTGCAATACCAGCACCCATTGTACCTGCACCAATAATTCCTACTTTCATTGTACTTCCTCCATTAAATTTATATTTTAATTTTAATAATTAAGCATTTTTAAATGGTTCTTTTACTTTTTCTTTATTTTTATCTAAGAAAAATGACATGCCATATTGTTGGTCACTTGTTTCAAAGCAATCTCCAAATACTTTTTCTTCAATCACAATTGCTTGATCCATATCCACATCTAAACCATCATTAATTGCAACTTTACAGTTACGAACTGCAATAGGAGCATTTGCAGCAATTGTCTTTGCCATCTTTGTTGCAGCGCCCATTAATTCTTCTTGTGTATAAATTGCATTTACAAGTCCAATTCTTAATGCTTCATCTGCTTTGATATTTCTTCCTGTATAAATAAGTTGTTTAGCCATTCCAGCACCTACAAGACGAGGTAATCTTTGTGTTCCACCAAATCCTGGTGTAATTCCAAGACCAACTTCTGGTTGTCCAAATACCGCGTTATCCGCACAAATACGAATATCACAACTCATTGCTATTTCACATCCACCACCTAATGCAAATCCATTGATTGCCGCAATTACTGGAATTGGAAATGTTTCCAATTTACGGAATACATCATTTCCTTTTTTACCAAAAGCTTCCCCTTCTGCTTTTGTAAGGTTACTCATTTCTCCAATATCTGCTCCAGCAACAAATGATTTGCTTCCAGCACCAGTTAAAATAAGACATCTTACTTCTTCTAAATTAACAGCATCTAACGTTTGATCTAATTCTTCTAACACTACCGAATTCAATGCGTTAAGAGCTTTTTCTCTATTAATTGTAATTACTCCAACTGCTCCTGTTTGTTCATAAAGTACAAATTCCATCTTTATTCTCCTTAGATTTTTTTATGATAATTTTACGCTTTAAATAATTAATCTCTAGAAACGATTGTAGAACAACCCATTCCACCACCAATACAAAGTGTAGCTAGTCCATTTTTTGCATTTGTTTTTTGCATCTCATGAAGTAATGTAACTAAGATACGGCATCCACTTGCTCCAACTGGATGTCCTAGTGCAATTGCTCCACCGTTTGGATTCAATTGTTTGTCCACATCAATTCCTAAATCTTTTCCAACTGCAATTGCTTGCGCAGCAAATGCTTCATTTGCTTCAATTATATCAAAATCAGAAATGCTCATTCCAGTTTTCTTTAATAATTTTTCTGTTGAAGCAACAGGTCCAATTCCCATAATTGTTGGATCACAACCTGCAAGTCCACCTGCAACAAAAGTTGCCATAGGAGTCACTCCTAATTCTTTTGCTTTTTCTTCACTCATTACTACTATAGCTGCCGCACCATCATTAATACCTGATGCATTACCTGCTGTAACTACTCCGTCTTTATTAAGTGCACGAAGTCCAGATAATGATTCAGCTGTTGTTCCATGACGTGGTCCTTCATCTACTTTAAATTCTACAAGATCTTTTTTCTTTTTTACCATTACTGGTACAATTTCATCTTCAAATTTTCCTGCTTTTTGTGCTGCTTCTGCTTTTTGTTGTGAATTTGCTGCAAATACATCTAATTCTTCACGTGTTAAATTCCATCTTTCATCTTTTGCAATGTTATCTGCTGTTTGAATCATATGATAATTATTAAATGCATCCCATAATGCATCATTTACCATAGAGTCTACTGTGCTACCATTTCCCATTCTATACCCAAAACGAGCTTGTGGTAATAAATATGGTGCTAATGACATATTTTCCATTCCACCTGCAACAACAATATCAGCATCTCCTGCTTGAATCATTTGTGCTGCCATATTAACACAATTTAATCCGGAACCACAAACAACGTTAACAGTAACAGCTGGTACAGTGATTGGAAGTCCTGCTTTTAATGTAGCTTGACGTGCTACATTTTGTCCAAGACCTGCTTGAATAACACTTCCCATATATACATGGTCAACTTGGTCTGGAGATACCCCAGCTCTATTTAATGCCTCTTTAATTACTACTGCTCCTAATTCTGCTGCTGGTGTTGAAGCAAGAGTTCCACCCATTGTTCCAATTGCTGTACGACATGCGCCTGCCAAAACTACTTTTTTTGCCATAATTTTATGACTCCTTTCTAATTTAAAGATTGAAAATTTACCTTTAATCCCTTTGAAAATTAGGATTTTACAACGATTGTTATTTTTTTATCATTGTCCGTTATTCCTATTTTAACATAGCACTATTTATTTTGCAATATAAAAAAGAAGGCTAAACATTTGCCTTCTTTTTTATTTTTTATAACTCTGGTTCAATCAAACCATAAGTATTTCCTTTTCTTTTATAAACAACATTCACTTCATCTGATTCTGCATTAAAAAATACAAAAAAGTTATGGCCTAATAATTCCATTTGAACACATGCATCTTCTGGATACATTGGTTTAATATCAAATTTTTTACTTCTTAAAATCTTTACATCTTCTTCTTCCATATAATCGTTTTCAATAAATTCTTTTTTAAAGCTACTTGCACCTTTATTGTGTGAAATAATTTTATTTTTATATTTTTTTAATTGTCTTTCAATTATTTCTTCAACTAAATCAATTGATACATACATATCATTGCTGATTTGTTCTGAACGAATAATGTTTCCTTTCACTGGTATTGTTACTTCTATTTTTTGTCTTTCTTTTTCAACACTTAGTGTTACGTGGGCTTCTGTCTCTGGCGAAAAATATTTTTCTAATTTCCCAATTTTTTCCTCAACTGCTGTACGTAGCCCCGGTGTCACCTCAATATTTTTGCCTATAATTGTAAATTTCATATTCATCATCCCTTCCATCACTTATTTAGTATCCTTATTTTACCATTTTGCAAAATATTTGTCCACTATCTTATGAATTTTCTGACATTTTTTAAAATCTATTCCAAATGTTATTTATTTTCATTTTATTTTTATTTTCATCAATTTTTACCTTTTTATATAATAATTACAAAACAAACGTTTTCTATTATATCTTAATTCTACAAAATATATGGTTTAATGATTTGTGGATATTGTGGAAAACTCGGTGCATAACTACAAAATACCATAAATATGCACTTTTTAAATGTGTATAACTTTTTTGTGTAACCACATATTTTTTTTACATTTTTCGATACTTTTATGTATTATGTATATCTTCAAGTTTGTCAATACAATTTTAAAACAAAATAATTTCTGACAATAAAGTAATTTAAAATTGTAAAAAAGCCGCAACCTCAATTATAGGTTGCGACTTTTTATTAAAAAATTCTTCGTACAGATAATATAGATCTGTAATTTGCATTTGATACAATTATGCCAGTTTTTGCAGTACTTGCATGAACAATTTGACCATTTCCAATATAAATACCCACATGTCCAGAATAACATACAATATCTCCTGCTTGTGCATTTTCTATTCCACCTACATCAGAACCAGAACTTCTTTGTGAGGAAGATGTTCTTGGTAAAGAAACTCCAAAGTTTGAATAGACACTCATTACAAATCCAGAACAATCTGCACCATTTGTTAAACTAGTTCCTCCATAAACATAAGGATTTCCAAGAAACTGTAATGCATAATCTGCTACCGATTTTCCTTGACCACTTCCCGAGCTTGTTACAGCGGGTGCAGTTGCTTGTTGTGTTGATTGACTTGATTGTGAATTTGATGTACTCTTTTGAGCCGCTGCTGCATTTGCTGCTGCAACTGCTTTTTGTCTTGCTTCTTCTTCTTTTCTCAATCTTGCTTCTTCTTCTTCTTTTGATTCTGCTTGAACAAAATCAGTTCTTAACGTTACGAAATCAGTAGACACATACCCATATCCTTCTTCAATATCTACTTTAACCCATCCTTCAACCTCTTCTGTAACAATTAACTCTTCTTCTATTGGAACTAATCCTAATACTACAGTTTCAAGTCCTGGTTCTTCACGAACTTTTAATGTAGTAGTTGCTACTGTCGCTACTCTTGTTCCAATTTCTTTTGCGAGAGAGATTGCCTCTGTACCTGTTACACAATATTCTGCTTTTACGTATCCAGTACAGTTTCCAGATGTGATTTTATACCAACCATTTTCTTCTTCAATAAAAACTCCTACTGATTTATCATATAGCTTTCCAACAATTTCTGATTCTTCACTAGGAAGCGCTCTTACATTCACATAATTATTTACTCTAGCAATAACAAGATTTGAAAATTCTTTTTCTTCCTCTGACATTTGCTCTACTGCTTTTGGCTCAATCACAACTGGTTCTACTACTTGAATATCTAAAATCGGAGTAACGCCTGAAGCTAATAAAACTTCCTCTTTTAAATTTTTTAAAGAATTGCCTTCTGACATTTCTAACCCTATTCCTGCTGCCGGAAGTATCGTATTAATATTAGCAGCATTTACTGTTACACTATTTAATACGATACAACTAAAAATTGCTGCACCAACATAAGCAGTTCTAATTTTTTTGTTTATCATAAATTCTCCATTTCTAATTATTTATTATTTTCAAAACATATTTACTTTGATATTCAAAGCTTTTTTAACATTTTGTTACGATTTGTTACAGATTTGTTACATCTTGTCAAATATACCATGTTATAAAAAATATGTCAATATTCTCTCTTTTTTGTTTTCAATTTTTTATTTTCTATTTTACTTGACCGAACTCTCATAACTTGTTTTAATAAAATAAAAAGAAATGGAGAAAAGAATGAATCCTACCGCATTAATTACAGGTGCTTCAAGAGGCATTGGAAAAGAAATTGCAAGAGAACTTGCAAAGCAAAAATATGATTTATTTTTAACTTGCATACATTCATTTGATTTATTAACTGCGCTACAAGAAGAGTTGGAATCTACATATTTTATTAAATGTTCTATTTTTAAATGTGATATGTCAAATCATAATCAAGTTTTTGCTTTATTTGATTCTATAAAACATCTTGATGTTTTAATAAATAACGCAGGAATTTCACATATTGGACTTCTTCATGAATTAAACCCTACAGAATGGGATCATATCATTAAAACAAATCTTAATAGTTGTTTTTATACTTCTAAATATGCAATTCCACTTATGCTCCAACATAAAAAAGGAAATATCATAAATATTTCCTCTATTTGGGGAAATATTGGAGCTTCCATGGAAGTTGCGTATTCGACAGCAAAAGGTGGTATGAACTCCTTTACCAAAGCACTGGCAAAAGAATTGGCACCAAGCAATATTTCCGTAAACGCTATCGCTTGCGGTGTTATTGATACCGATATGAATGCTTGCTTTACAATCGAAGAAAAGGAGCATTTAATAGAAGAAATTCCTGCAAACAAAATGGGAACTCCATCTGATGTTGCAACATTAGTTTCTTCTATATTAAACGCTCCTTCTTATTTAACTGGGCAAATTATTACGTTAGACGGTGGATTAACCTAGGTTAATCCATTTTTTTACTCAATTTTATCATGAAAGCACTTACATTTTTGTTTTAAAATCATTATTTTCTTCTAGATATTTTAGTTTTCATTCTTGTTTTTTCAATTTCTATATATTATAATTATTTCATTAATTAATGTAAGCATTTTCATCATCTAAAGAAAGGATATTTTTATGAAACAATTTATGGACAAAGATTTTTTACTATCTAATGAAGTTGCAAAACATTTATTTCATATGTACGCTTCAAAGACTCCAGTTTTAGATTATCACTGTCATATCAATCCAGAAGAAATTGCTAATGACAGACATTTTGATAATATTACACAAATTTGGCTCGGAGGAGATCATTATAAGTGGCGATATATGCGTTCCTGTGGAGTTGATGAACATTACATCACTGGTGATGCCAGTGACAAAGAAAAATTTTTAATGTGGGCTAAAGTACTCGGAAAAGCAATTGGTAATCCACTCTATCATTGGAGTCATCTTGAATTGCAACGTTATTTCAACTTTCACGGATATCTACATGAAAAAAATGCAGAAGAAGTATGGAATCTATGTAATGACATTCTAAGACAAGAGACAACAAGCGCTCGCTCCATTATTAAAAATTCAAACGTAACCCTTATTTGTACAACTGACGATCCAATTGATTCTCTTATGCATCATAAAGCTATTGCTATGGATTCTAGTTTTGATGTACATGTACTTCCAACGTTTCGACCTGATAAAGCTATGAATCTAGAAAAGACAGATTACTTAGAATACTTGGAGAAATTATCTACGGCAAGTTCTGTTACAATTACTAGCTTTTCTAAATTAAAAGAAGCAATTACAGAACGCGTTACACACTTTAAAGAAAATGGATGCCTTATTTCTGATCATGGTTTAGACTTTGTTATGTACGAAGAATATAGTGATGAGGAAATAAATGCAATCTTCAACAAACGACTTCGCTACGAACCATTAAGCAAACTTGAAATTTATAAATATAAAACTGCTTTTATGATGTTTGTTGGTGAGTTATATGCAAAAAATGATTGGACTATGCAGCTTCACTATGGTGTTAAAAGAGATAACAATACCTCTCGCTTTGAAACACAAGGTCCTGATACTGGATACGACTGTATTAGTAATTATGCTCCATCCGATCAACTTGCTAATTTTTTGAATGCATTAAACAATCGTTCTTCTCTACCTAGAACTATTTTATATAGTTTAAATCCGATAGATAATGCTGTAATTGGAACAATACTCGGTTGTTTTCAAGATTCTAGCACTGTTTCTAAAATACAACATGGGTCTGCATGGTGGTTTAATGATCATAAACAAGGAATGCAAGATCAGTTGATTTCACTAGCAAACTTGGGTAATTTATCTGGTTTTGTTGGAATGCTAACTGATTCTAGAAGCTTTTTATCATATACAAGACACGAATATTTTAGACGCATTCTTTGCAATTTTATTGGTGAACTTGTTGAAAATGGCGAGTATCCAAATGATGAGCACTTATTAGAAGAACTTGTTACTGGTATTTCTTATCAAAATGCTATAAAATATTTCAAACTTCCATTATAAATTATAATAATAAAACCCAATACTACTTTTTATTTCAAAATTGTAGTATTGGGTTTTATATTATAGCATTATTTGTTCTAATACTTCTTTTATTTTTCCTGGACCTTCATTCATCTTTTTAAAATATTCTTCAACTTTTTCACCAAGTCCAACTTCATACAAGTCTACACCGAAAACAGTATCATTTGATATTATTTCTTTTATTTCCTCAGTCTTTGTATTGTCTCCAAATGTTACATTCTTCATAATTGGACAAAGTGTTTCAAGTAATGGATCTGCACTTAATTCAAACACAACGCCTTGATCATTTATCCCCATAAGATATCGTAACCATCCCGCAAAAACAAGTGGAATATATGTTAAATCTGTTGTATTCAATTGTTCTGATTCATGATATGCCTTGATTGTCTCTCCAAAACGAATGGCTAATTTTTGCGATGTATCTGTTGCAATTCTCCATGGTGAATCTGGCATAAATGGATTTGGCAATCTTTTTTCTACTACATCATCAATAAAATTCTTTGGTTCCATAATTCCTGGATGTACAACTACAGGAAGCCCTTCTTTGTATCCAATTTGTTCTACCATGTGTTTTAGTGATGGATTTTTCATTTCTTCTGAAATCAAATCGTATCCTAATAAACATCCAAATACTGCAAGCGCAGTGTGCAAAGGATTTAGACATGTACAAACTTTCATTTTCTCTACTTTATCTACCGTCTCTCTTTGAGCAAAAATAAATCCACCTTTTTCAAGAGCTTCTCTTCCATTTGGGAAATCATCTTCAATTACTAAATATTCACATTCTTCTGCATTTACAAATGGTGCAACGTATGTATTTTTTCCTGTAATAATTGGCTTTAATTCATCCCCAAAATCTTTTGCTAATACTTCTTCCACTAAAACATCTGGTCTAGGTGTTATTTTATCAATCATAGTCCATGGGAAAGAAACCTTATTTTTATTTGTAACATACCCTACAAAATCACCTTCTACTAATTGATTTTCTTGCCATTTTTTTGCAATCTCACTAATTGCAGCAGATAATTTATCTCCATTATGCGAGCAATTATCCATACTAACCATAGCAATTCCTTTTTCTCCTGCAAGAAATCTTTCATAAAGAAGTGAAACTACTTTCCCCATATAACTCTCTGGTTTTTTAGGACCATTTTCCATATCCACTTTTACACTTGGAATAAACTCTCCCTTACCATCAACTAAGCTGTATCCTTTTTCTGTAATTGTAAATGTTGCCATTTGAAGTGATGGATTACGAAACATATTTTTTAGAATATCAAATTCTTCTCTTTCGCTATCCAAAGCGTAAGATGCAACAACACTTCCTACTATTTGTTTATCCATTGTACCATCTGCTTTCAATGTTACAACGATTCCAAGATCATCATGAGGAGCATTTATTTTTTCAATAATATCATAATCAAATCCTTCTGCAACAACAATACCTCTATCTAATATTTCTTGATTTAATAATTCTTCTACAACCCTTGCTTGAAATGCACGAAAAATATTTCCTGCTCCAAAATGTATCCAATAAGGATTCTCTATTGTTTTTCTTGCAACTTCTTCTCTATTGTATGTAGGCAATTGATATCCTAAGCCTGTCCATATCTCTTTTTCTACTAAACATTGTTTTGTTAATTTCAAAATACCACCTCCCTTATTTACGTGTTTGTGATTTATCAATTGCTTCCCATAAACCATTTAAGTAAGTCGCTCCAAGCGCTCTATCATAAAGTCCATATCCTGGCATTGCAACTTCTCCCCAAATCATTCTTCCATGATCTGGTCTAATTGGTCCAGTAAATTTAATATCGTACAATGCTTTCATAATTTCGAACATATCAAAATTTCCATCTGCAGATAAGTGAGAAGCTTCTTCAAAATCAGTTGGAGTATTGAATTTTAAATTTCTAACATGTGCAAAGTGAATTCTTCCTTCTAAAGAACGAATCATATCTGGTAAATCATTTTCTAGATTTGTTCCATAAGAACCTGAACAGAATGTTACTCCATTATGTGGATTATCTACCATTTTCACCATTCTTAAAATATTTTCTTTATTGATAATAATTCTTGGTAACCCAAATACGCTCCATGCAGGATCATCTGGATGAATTGCCATGTTGATATCATATTTATCACAGACTGGCATAATTTTTTCTAAGAAATATTTTAAATTTTCAAACAATTTCTCATCATCAACACTTTCATACATTTTAAATAAGTCTTTTACTTTTGCCATACGTTCTGGTTCCCATCCTGGCATTACAAATCCATTCATATCACTTCCGATAGAATCAAACATTTCTTCTGGATTAATCTTATCAACTGCATCTTGATTGTATGCTAATACTGTCGATCCATCTTTTCTTTTTCTTGCAAGTTCTGTTCTTGTCCAGTCAAATACTGGCATAAAATTATAACAAACTAAACGAATTCCTGCTTCTCCTAATCGCTCTAATGTTGTAATATAATTTGCAATATATGCATCTCTTTCTGGTGCACCAACCTTTATTGCATCATGAATATTTACACTTTCAATTCCTGCTACTTTTAATCCTGATGCTTCAACTTCTTTTATCATAGCTTCAATGTCTTTTGTTTCCCAAGCTTCTCCTACAACGGAATCATATAACGTAGTAATTACTCCTGTTACACCTGGAATCTGTGCAATTTGTTCTAACGTTACCGAATCATGTTTACTCCCATACCATCTTAATGTCATTTCCATTTTTTATTACCCCTTTCACTATTACAATATTCTTATTTGATATCTATATTGTATTTATTTTTTCAACATTTTTCGATTGTCAAAGTTGTTTTCTATATTGCAAAAATTGCTATAATATGCTAATGTTTCGTTATGAATAAAAAAACTTTACAAACAACCTTTCATCCTAGACAATATATGATTTCAAAAGACTTTGAGCTTTATTATTATAACGAGCGTAAAGTTGAAAAACTTGCCACTCATAGTCATGATTATTATGAATTTTATTTATTTCTAGAAGGTGATATTCTATTTACAATTAAAGAAAATACTTATAAAATCCATAGCGGTGATCTTTTGATCATTCCACCACATACTCCACATTACGTAGAAAGTTTAAGTCTTTCTATCCCTTATAGACGTTTTGTTTTTTGGATATCAGAAGAGTATTGTAATCATTTAACAAATCTTTCTCCTGACTACGTATATTTACTTCAACATGTTATAACAAGCAAAGAATGCCTTTTCCAAACAGATATTCTTTCCTTTAACCATATTCAATCTCTTTTTTTTCAAATTCTTGAAGAACAAATTGGTAGCCAATATGGAAGAAATACACAAATTATATTACTTGTAAATTCACTAATCTTATATTTAAATAGATTCATTTACAATCAAAAACATAAAAATAATTTGATGCAATCCGATACTTTAATTACTTCAATTAAAAACTATATAATTTCTCACTTAGATGAAGATTTATCTCTTGATCATATTGCCGAAGTATTTTTTGTAAACAAATATTATATCTCACATTTGACAACTCAAAGTCTCGGAATTTCTCTTCATCAATATATCTTAAAAATCAGATTAAGCGAATGTTGCAAAGCACTTCTATCAAATAATTTAGATTCTATTCAAAAGATAAGTATTTTATATGGATTTAAGGATTATTCCGTTTTTTTCAGAGCTTTTAAAAAAGAATATGGGATTTCTCCAGCTGAATATAGAAAAAAGGGGAAAAGCATTTTGTTTTCCCCTTAAAAATATACCTATTATTTTCTAATGAATTCCGTGATGTGTATGCAATAACTTATGAGCTAATCCTTCTTCATGATTTAAATATGTATGATACAATTCTGCAACTTCTTTATTTTCATGTGAAAATCGCACTGGATTTGTTTCATCTAAATGATACAATTTTGGCTTTCTATTTTCTGCTAATTCTACACCATCTGTTATTGGCTGTCCACCACCACCAACACATCCTCCTGGGCAAGCCATCACTTCAACAAAATCATATGACACTTTTCTTGCATATAAATCTTCTATTAATTCTCTTGCATTTTTTAATCCATTGACTGTACATGTTGAAATTTTTTCTTCTCCAACTTCAAAAGTACTTTCTTTTCTTTCAACACCGCCTCTTACACTTTTAAATTCTGGTGTAGGATTTACTCCAGTCTTTAAATAAACAACACTACGAAGTGCAGCTTCCATAACACCACCTGTTGTACCAAAAATAACTGCCGCTCCACTTCCTTCTCCAAGCGGACTATCAAATTCCATTTCCTTTAATGTGATTGGTTCAATGTGCTGCGCACGTATAAGTCTTATAAATTCTCTTGTAGTTAAAACAATATCAACATCTTGTCCTGCACCTGCTTTATCCATATCTTCCAACGTTGCCTCTTTCTTTTTTGCCGTGCAAGGCATTATCGAAATAGAACAAATTTTTTCTTTTGGTATCCCCATATGTTCAGCAAAATAAGTTTTTGTTACAACCCCAAACATTTGTTGTGGCGATTTTGCTGTAGATAAATAAGGTACTAAATTTGGATATTGTGTTTTTACAAAAGATACCCATGCCGGACAACACGAAGTAAACATTGGAAAATCACCTTCTTTTTTTTGTTCTAAACGTTCAATTAATTCTTTTCCTTCTTCCATTATCGTTAAATCAGCAGCAAAATTTGTATCAAAGACATAATCAAAACCAATTCTTTTTAATACAGCTACCATACGTTTTTCTGTTGCATAAGAAGATGGCATCCCTTGCCCTTCCCCCCATGCCGTTCGAACCGCAGGAGCAACTTGTACAATCGTTACTATTTCTGGATCATCGAGTGCTGCATATATTTTATCTAAATCATTTCTTTCATGTAATGCACCTGTTGGGCAATGTGTAACACATTGTCCACATACACTACAATCCGATTTGTCAATTGTCTTGTTATCTCTTACATCTACAGTTGTTCTAGCTCCTGTATTTTGTACGTCCCATACATTAAGACTTTGTACTTTATCACAAATTTGAACACAACGCATACACTTTATACATTTTGATTCATTTTTTATAAATGGATATGTTTTTTCCCATTTATTTTTTTTGATATCTGTATGAAAGGGTAATTCTAAAATTCCTAAATCATTTGCTAAATTTTGCAAATTACAATTTCTACTTCTCGCACAAACTGCACATTGCATATCGTGTTCCGATAAAATAAATTCTACATTTTTTCTTCTTGTTGCTCTTGCCTTTTTAGAATTCGTGTAAACAACCATTCCTTCTTCTACTGCATTATTACATGCCGTAACAAGTTTTACCATTCCTTCTAATTCTACAACACAAACTTTACATGCACTAATCTCATTAATATCCTTTAAATAACATAATTGTGGAATTTTAATTCCAGCAGAAAATGCCGCTTCTTTAATTGTTGTACCTTCCTTCGTACGAATTTTAATTCCATCTATTGTAAGATTTACCATATTGCTGCCCTCCCACCTTTAAAGTTACCATATCCATAATGATCACAACGAAGGCATCTTCCTGCTTCTATAGCTGCCTCCTCTTTTGTCATACTAATTTCAACCTCTAAGAAATCATTTTTTCGTATATTTGCTTCTCGTTCTTGCAAATTAATTCGTCCTCTTGGTCTTTTATTTTCATAATTTACTTGTGGTACTTTAATATCACATGGAATATGGTGTCTATATCCAAGATATTCATCAATATTTGCTGCTGCCACTTTACCAGCTGCAATTGCACGAATTACTGTAGCTGGTCCTGTCACACAGTCTCCCCCAGCAAATACACCATTCATACTTTCCACTTCACTTTCTTCTAACGCTTTAATTACACCCTTTTGAATCGGTATGCCCTCATCTTCAAAATGTCTACTTTCAATTCCTTGTCCAATAGCAACAATTACAATATCACAAGGCAGTATTTTTTGTCCTTTTTGAGATGAATTAACACCTGCTCTTCCCCATGCATCTATTGGTCCAATTATTTGTTGTTCTACTACAAAACCTATTACTTCATTTTTCTCATTTACTTCTATTTTTACTGGTGCACACAGAGATACTATTTCTACGCCCTCAGCTACAGCTCCATGCAATTCCTCTGGAAGCGCTGTCATATCACTTACTCTTCTTCTATACGCAACCTCAACTTTATTAGCACCTAATCTAACTGCTGACCTTGCACAGTCCATAGCAACATTACCACCACCTACTACAATAACATTCTTTCCTGAAAAATCAGGCATATGATCATTTCCAATTTCTTTTAGAAGCTCAACCGCTGATAATACTCCTATTGCATCCTCGCCTTCTATTCCAATCTTTTTATCTGTGTGAGCTCCAATCGCAACATATACTGCATCAAAAGTTTCTCTTAATTTGCTAATGGAAATATCTCCTTCTTTTTTTCCACCAACAGTAATATTTGTCCGCACCTCTACTCCTGTTGATAAAATTGCTTCAATATCTTCATCTAGTCGTTCTCTTGGAAAACGATAGTTTGGAATTCCATATCGTAACATACCACCCAATTTATCTTTTTCCTCGAATACTACTACATGATGACCCATTAATTCCAAATAATATGCAGCTGATAATCCTCCTGGTCCTCCACCTACGACTGCAATTGTTTTTCCTGTTTCTTCTGCTCTTTTAGGTACAGGCACTGTATTTGCTCTACTATTATCTACTGCCATTCTCTTAAGCGCACGAATATTAACAGAACTATCAAGCATATTTCTTCTACATCTTGCTTCACAAGGATGTTCGCATATTAACCCACACGCTGTAGGAAATGGATTATCTTTTCTAATAAATGCAACTGCATCTGCATATCTTTCCTCTGCAACTAATGCAATATAACCTGGAATATCAACACCCGCTGGACAAAGAGCTACACAAGGCACCGGTTGATTAATATGGTACGAACATTTCCCATGTTCAATATGATAAATATAATCTTCATAAAAGCCATCTAATCCAGCAAGAACCATATGTGATGCCTCATATCCGATTGCGCAATCTGCTGAATCTGTTATTGTATTAGCAATTTCGCGCATCAAGGAAATTGTCTCTAATGTCGCTGTTCCATTCAAGACTTCCTCCATTAAATCGCTCAATCTTGCTAAGCCAACACGACAAGGCACACATTTTCCACAAGTTTGTGCATGACACATTTTCAAGAATGAAAGTTGCAAATCTACTGGACATAATCCTGGTGGACTCGCTATAATATGTCTTTCTAAATCCTTATATAAGCGCTCTACAGTTAATTGCGCTTTATTTGGTGTGCTAATTTTCAATCTACTCATTTTATACCCTCCATTTTAGATCACTACCTTTCTTAAGCATTATTCAATTTCTGATGTTATTGCAATTTTTTTTGCATACCCCAATGCTTCATCAATATTATTGCAAAAATGCTTAGCTCCTATCTTATCATATAATCCAGATTTTACTAATACCTTTTTTGGATGTTTTTGTAAATGTGAAAAAACAAGAGAAATTTGATCTTCTTTCAATTCTTTATGAAAATCTTCTAAAAATTGAAGTGCTGTAATATCAATCGCTGGAACGCTCCCCATTCTTAATATGATAACTTTTGTATCTCTTGTTATTTGCTGACGTATTAAAACAAACTTCTCTGCTGCTCCAAAAAAAAGCGGTCCGCTTATTTCAAAAACGAGTGTGTCTTTTGGAATGTCTTTTAATTTTTTCATTCCATCCTCTATAGATTCAACTTCTTCTTTATCAATCCAAGAATATATATTTGTTTCATCTGCCATACGTTTCATAAATAAAGCACACGCTAAAACCATTCCAACTAGTATAGCAAAAATAAGATCCAATGCAAATGTTAAAAAACAAGCAGTAAATAATACAATCAAATCACTTTTCGGTACTTTAAAATATTTTATAAATACTGGTATATTTATCATATTAATTGCTACTACAATCAATATGGAAGATAATACGCATAATGGTACTAGTTTAATGAATGGCATCAAAAATATCATAATACAAAATAAAGTTATACCATGAACAATTGCTGCAACGGGTGTACGTGCACCATTTTTACAATTTGCAATAGATCTTGCAACACCACCAGTTGCAGGAATACATCCTAATATACCAAGTACAATATTGGCACTTCCTTGAGCAATCAGCTCCATTGTTGCATTTGTTTTTGATACTATTAATCCATCTGTAACAGATGCTGAAAGTAGCGCCTGCAAACATATTAAAATCGCAATTGTAAATGCCGATGGTATCAAATCAATCATTTCAAAGAAGCCAACATGTGGCATTTCCCCTATATGTATAAATTTAGGCATTTCTCCAAGTAATGCAACATCTAATTGAAAAAAAAATGCAACTACACTTCCAAGTATAATTACAATTAATGATGCCGGAATATTTTTATTTATTTTTGACCAAACAACTATTATTATAATACAAATCATCCCTAACAAAAAAGATTGCAGATTAAATGTACTTAAATATTGCAAATAAACACTCCATTTTTCAAAGAAATTAGTTGGCATTACTTCGGGTAAACTTAGACCTAATAAATTTTTAATTTCTAGTGTAAAAATTGTAATACCTATTCCTGCTGTAAATCCAACAGTAATAGGGGAAGGTATATATTTTACAAGATTTCCTAACTGAAAAATCCCCATAAAAATTAATATAATTCCAGCTAATATCATGGACACCATTAACCCATCCATTCCATAAGAAATTAGAATAGAATTTATTATTACTATGAATGCCCCGGTTGGTCCATTAATTTGTACGCGACTTCCTCCTAACAGTGCAATCATAATACTTGAAATAATCGCCGAATAAACTCCCTTCTCTGGTGAAACACCACATCCTAATGCAAATGCGATTGAAAGAGGCAATGCAATAATTGCAACAATAATTCCACTTTTTAAATCACATATAAATTGCCCTTTGTTATAATTTTTTAGCGATGGTACAATTTTGGGCATAAACTTATTCATCTTTTTTTTCCCTTTCTTCTTTAATTTCCTCTAAGTAACCCCCTGTAATAATACCTGCTGGTAAGGCTACAATTGCAATACCCATTAATGATGATATCATACTTATTGTTCTTCCAAAATTTGTAATTGGATAGATATCTCCATAGCCAACTGTTGTTAATGCAGTTGTACTCCAATAGATAGCAGCAAATAAACTTGTAAAATTTTCTGGTTCTACTTGAAACATAAGAAGGCCTGTTACAAAAATATAACCTAGACCTAATACTAATACGGCACCTAGCGTTTCACTTTCATTTTTTAATACATTAATAATTCTAGCAAAACTTTTTGAATATCTCAAGAATTTCAAAACTCGAAATGTTCGAAAAAACCTTAACACTCTAAATACCTTTAATGTTTGGCTTGCTATCGATATTGATGGTAATATTGCCAATAAATCAATGATTGCCATTGGTGAAATTACAAATCGTAAAAATGGATATTTTGATTTTCCTTTATATCGAAAATCACATGTTATCCATCGCACAAAATAATCAACAATAAAAAAAGATACTGCTATTTCATCTACAAGAATTAAAAATGGACTTTCCGTTTTGAAGCAAAGCGGAACAATACTTGCAATAATTACAAATATCATAGTATTATCATAAATTCGGCTTAATTTGTCATTTTCTTTTGAAACTTCTATAATTTCAAATAATCTTTCTCTCATCCTTCTCCTCCATAAAAATCTTTTGTAATATTTTCTAAAAAATATATGTAATTTTATTATATCAGAATATTAAATCATTACAAAGGAAAATAAAAAAATTATTAAAATTCTCTTTTATTTTATTAATAATCACAACATGATTTAAGAAGCCATTGTCACTTATGCGTTACTTATACTACAAAGAAGTAATTATCAAATGTCTATTTATCATAAAAAGAAAGGATGTCTCTCAGACAGATAAATCCATCTGAAAAACATCCTATAAAATTTCTAATATTTGTGTCTTTTAAGTTGCTTTCTTGCTACTTATCCAGCGAAATCAAGCACATTTCAGAGCAAACCACAACTCTTGAAACCCAGTAAATAAGCCATTTCCCAAGTTTCCAAAAGTCCCACATATTATCTCTTAGATAGGTGACCACGAACTGTAGAACCGCATGGATGCTGAATCCTTTGGGTGGTGTGTTTGTTACCCATGACAATATTATACGATTAAACACATTTAATTGTTTTCAACTAATCATACAATCACTTATCACCATAATGGTATCTGCACGCCAGAATATAGATATTTTCATTGTCAATTTTATATATCAAACGATCTTTATCATTTATTCTTCTGCTCCAAAAACCAGCCAGATTTCCACTTAGAGCTTCTGGCTTTCCAACTCCTTCATTTCCACTTCTAGATATATCTTCAATTAATTGATTTATTTTTCTTAATGTTTTTCTATCTTCCGTCTGCCAATAAATATAATCATCCCATCCATTTTTCGTAAATACCTTATTCATCAGCTTCTACCTCAGGAAGATCATGTACAGATACCATTCCATTTTCTAACTGAGCCTTTGATTCCATTAACCAATCATAATTACATTTATTTCCCATTACATATATATTTTCCATCATATTGTTATAAGACTCTTCGGATAGAATAACAACATTTTTGTTATCCTTTCTTGTAACTATCATTGTCTCATAATCATCTGTGATTTTATCCATATATGTCTTCATATTATCTCTTAACGTTGTATAGTTAACCGCTAACATAAAAGCACCTCCATTTCGTACGTTTTTCTGTACTCTAATTATACCGTACAGATATCTGTACGTCAATAATAATAGTATATGCTAAATAATAAAAAAAATCCCCAAAACATTTCTGTCCTAGGGATTTGAATTTTATAATGATTATCTCTTAGTCAACCGTTTGAACGCTTGAAAAGCCCAGAAATACAGGGTTTGTACTAATCATTGTTGCACATACGTTTCACACCCACGACATTTTATTACTTCTCAGGACGTTTCAGCCAGCATCAAGACATACATTTGTAATAGAAATAGAATTATATGCTTACAAAAAAAGACCTTCTGCAACTCATTTGTCGCAGAAAGCCTAAACTACTTTTAATTATTATTTTGAGCTTGAAGTATTTTCATTAATATAGTCATAATAATTTTTAAACGATAGGTAACCTTGATAATTATTTGTCCGATATTGTAAATCCATGAAATCTTTTACTAAAGACTTATAATTTGTTTTTTCATTTAGATTCGTTGAATCATATGTAATGTTTGAATTCACTCCACCAGATGCCAAGTAAAAGGCTCCAGATGCATCTGTTGTATAACCTTTTTGATCACTATATGTTGAATATGCCATCATTTCTAAAAATGAAGCATTCTCAGGATCTACATCCTTCGCATTAACTGATTCTTCACTCTCTTTTCCTTCTTCGTCCCAATATTTAACTTTGTACTCGGAATCATTTCCCTCTGTATTATATGTCGATATACTTACACCATTTGGAAATGCCATTGAAGTAGCGGCTTTTCCAGTACTGTCAGATCCTATGTGTAATGTTAAATTCGTCGTTCCTCCGACAGAATAACCTAAATTTTCACTTGTTTGTTTTTTTGTCTGCGGTGTTGCAGAATTATATGGTTGCATATAATAACTTCTATTTCCAATACTCGAAATACTCATATATTATCCCTTCTAAATATAAATATATTTACAACTTTTGAATCTATAAAATATAAAAGAATGCACAAAATCAGTATGTTTCTATTTCAATTTGATATTATGAACCCGAAACCGTAATAACCGAACTTGTTGACAAGGTGTTCCACGGTGCATTCACTGATGTTATTTTAAATGTAGGCTCTGTTTTAAGTCAAGGTTGATAATAGATAGTATCAAAGTGGACAAATGACGACTTGTCCACTTTAATTTTAAATTGCAATATATTAAATTTGCAAATATATATCTAGTACAATTAACCATATAAAATTTTTATTTATTGCATAAAATTATAATCAAGTCTATAGAACAATATACTATCATCATTTGCTAACCAAAATTCTATAGAGCATTTTTTTGTTTTATCTACATAACCAATAATATTAACCCCTTGTTCTAAACGAGTATAATAATCACTACCATATAACTCCATTATTTTATCTTTTTTATCTCCAATTTTTATACCTTTTTCAGTCTTTATTTTTTTATCATTTATAATAAATCTAATAATTTTATTGTCTTCTTTATTGGTTGCAATTTCAATACCTTCTTTTAAAAGGTAGTAATTATATAAATTATTATCCTGATTAAAATTTGATACTTTGCCATATTTTGATATTATTTTTTCTGTGTTAATCTCTTCGTTTAAATATATATTTTCAATATTTTCTTTGGTTAAATCAGTTGATTTAGTAATAAAATGATGGTAAGAACGACCAAAATTATGGTCAATCGAAAAACAAAAAATTAATAACGCAGATACCACTATAATGAACTTTATAATATTTTTTCTCATATTAAATTCCCTTTTATGATTCGTATCTTATTAAAATTGTTCAAAACTTTATATTAGTATTATACATAATTTACAAATTATAATCCCAGTATTTATTCAATTAAAATCTAATTTAAATAAATATTGGCTCTCTAATCTTAAATTCCTTAACCATAGTATAACTATGTGCTATATTGCTATGAACTATCAAATTTTTAGTTCTTACTATTTCTTTTTCTGTACTAAAAGAGTTTATCCATTTATGCCATTTTAGATAGTTCGCAAGATATTTCGTTGAAACGCCATTAAATTTTGCCAGCCATTTCTTCAAGTTAGAATGTAGGCTATTTATATGATTTATATGGTATATATCTTCTTTATGTCTACCTCTTTTAATTCTCTTGTGTTCTAATGACATATCGACGGCAAATTGGATATACGACTTATGGCTATCAGTACATAGAATGGAGTTTTCCCCTATACGATTATTATATAGACGTTCTAATTCATTAGCAGTAACTCTACCAGTACATAATAGTTCAATTATTATATTACCTTGCCTATCAAGAGCAGTGCCAACACATACTTGTTCTTTACTTATACCTCTCTTTTTAACTTGTTTACCTCTCTTACGAGAAGGTCTTGGCATATTAGCAGGTTTAGTTCCTTTGTATGAGTATGCAAAGAAAACTTCATCAGCCTCAACTACACCATCAACAGAGCCTACGCCAAGAAATTCACTTATACAGTTAAGTATTTTGTGTCGCCAAAAGAATGAGGTTGCAATACTAATTTCTACTTCTTCGGCAGATTTTCTTATAGAATAGCCATTTATCTAATGTTTTCTTACTTCTATAAGTAGCAGAGTTAGTTAAATCGGAGAAACCAGTAACCGCAAATGAAACAGATGACGGTAATCTTTGTGTTTATTATAACAACGATTGTATTGCTTGTCATCCGCTTAGTAATAAAAAATTAAACTACACACTTTCCCATGCCGTAGAAATACTTAGTGCAGACGCCTGTAAAGAAATGACGTATAGAGAAGTTGAAGACTTCATTAAGAATAATCTTTCTAGCATGGATGTGTATCTAGGAGGATAAGATGTATGCAAAATTAATAACCTTGAAGCTTTAAAAATGGAAAAGACTGTTACTTACATAAAAGATTACCTCGATATTGTGGCTAAAAAAGAAATTGGGTTAATGGAGGCATTGATTCATTTAACAGATATCGAGATTGAACACAGGACAGCAATAGCATCAAAAACCCAGATAACAGTAGCAAATTTTCCATATGTAAAAAGGCTTTGTGATTATGATTTTACATTTCAGCCAGCAATAAATAAAAGCCAGCTCTATGATTTGGCAACCTTAAGATTTATAGAGAACAAGGAAAATATACTATTTTATGGAACACCTGGTGTTGGTAAAACTCATCTAGCAACATCGATAGGTATAGAGGCTGCAAGTAAAAGACAGTTAACCTATTTTATATCCTGCCATGATTTAATTCAAAATCTTAAGAATGCCTATGATGAAAATAGATTAGAAGCAAGGCTAAAGCATTACAATAAATACAGGGTTCTTATTATTGATGAAATAGGGTATCTTCCGGTGGATAAACTGGGAGCAAATCTATTTTTTCAACTAATAACAAAACGGTATGAACACACTTCTACAATAATCACTACAAATCAACCTTTTAGTAAATGGGGCGAAGTTTTTTCAGATATAACACTTGCAAATGCAATATTAGACAGATTACTACACCACTCGCATGTGATAAAGATAATAGGACCGTCATATCGAACGAAGAATGTACGAGAACTTATTATTGAAGATAATGAATAGAGATAATGGATGGTCTTTGGACCATCCATTATACAAAATCAACTATGGAATAAACATACATTTTTACTTTGGAACTTTTATGCAAAAATATGTTGCAATTTACATGATGGAACAGCTAAAGATTGACCGTACACCTCACTGTTGTAGGCATACCTGTATTTCTATGTTAGCAGAAGCTGGTGTTGATCAGACGATTATCAAGAAAATTGTAGGGCACTCTGGAGCAATGACACTCACAGAGAAAGTTTATACTCACTTTGATATTAAGGAGCTAGTCGATGCGATCAATAAGATATAACGAAAACGGAAAGGAAAGTCCTTTCAAAAAGAAAAGGACACTTTCCAGCAAATTGCTTCACTGAAAAATGTCCTATAAAAATCTTTGATATTTTTGTTGCACACCTGTTGCAAACGTGTTGCACACGGAATGATATCCAGTGCGTTTGACAACATTCCACAACGTCTGTAACCCTTGTAAAATCGGGCTTTTCTTGATAAATGCGTTGACCGCTTTTTATCTCTTTGAAAAGAGAATGTGGGGCTGGAAGTGGCTTGGATACTGGGTTTTCAAGTGATTGTGTTACTTGTGGGTGTATTGCTCAGGGCTACTGATGGCTATCCTCATCTCGACTTTTTTATTCATAGTCAACTTCAGTAATTTATTAGTTGTAATATATTTTCAACTATTCTGTCAACACTGATTTCTATTTCTTCTTCTGTATTCACCTCTATTACATTAATACCCATGTCCTTAATAATTCTTAATGCCTCTTGTAAGAACTGTAATTCTTTTATCACATTTTGTTCTGTTTCAAAACGCGTAAACCTATTTCTACTTTTTAATCTTTGTACTATCGTACTACTATCGGCGTTAACAATACAATATAAGTCGGGCAATACTATTTTTTTATGTAAATTCATAATAAAGTCGACATCAACACCATCCAATCTTTGCAAAAGTAGGGAGGATACAAAATACCTGTCACTCAGTACTATCTTGTTTCTATTGATTTCAGGTAATATTTCATTTGTAATGTGATTGTATCTATCTGCTGCAACTAAACATGCTAAGGATTCTTTATCAATAGTCTCACTAATTTTTCTTGTAAATAAACCCAATTCAGAATTTGTTGGTTCAGATGTAAGATATGTCTCCAAATTATAATTCTGAAGTTTTCTTTGTACTTCACGAATGATTGTAGATTTTCCAGAGCCATTCGGTCCATCAAACGCGATAAACTTTCCCATATTTCTCCTTTTTACTCAAAGTTAATGTGGAGTTTTCTTAACTCATTTTTTAAGTTTAAAATTTCTTTATCATCATTTAGTGAAAATTGAATTGCATGTATTCCATAATCCGATGCTGTATTAACATTTTTTTCATGATCATCTATAAACAAGATTTCATAAGGTTCAAAATTCATTTTGTCACAAACAAGTTTATAAAACTCCTTGTCCGGTTTTAATAGTTTACAATCATATGATAAAAATCTGTTCTTCGGTGGGAATACATTTAAATATCCTTTTTCATTATAATTTCCGCCATTAATTGCATCCATATTAGAAAGCACTCCAACTTCATATCTATGTTCTTTCAAATTTTCAACTAATTCCTTCATTAGTGGATTTGGCTTCCATATATTTTTCCACAACTCTTCTATATCCTGTCTTTCATTGTAAGTTAATTCCCTTTTTATATTATCTTCAACCCATTGATTAATTGTTTTCTCACCCAAATTTAATTTATCGTCTAGAACCAATTTTTGATTCCAGCTCGCTTGAATATTTTGAGACAGCTTTGAATTTATAACCTTTAAAAAATCATTTGTAAAGTCTCCGTCAAAGTATACACCTCCCATATCAAATAATACTGCAGAAATTAACGGGTTCCTCGCAGTGTTATAAATCGATTCAAATGATTCAATCAATTTATTAATAACAAACTGATTTTCTAGATTCAGCACTTTAAATTTCCCTTTTTTATCCATCTTTTCAACTAACAGACACTCATAAGTTCCATCTTTGCATCTTTTAATCTGTCCACGTAAGTTATGAAATTTATCCGATTCTTGATCATATCTCCTGATATTTACCTTATTGTCATATAGTCTTTTATAAATTTTTTTCAACTCATTTTTATTAATATGATTTTCATATTGTTTACATAATATTTTACATTTTTCACCTAATGATTCTATTTTTTCCAACTGTGTATTGCACTTTAGTAAAAAATCAATATCTCCACCTAGTATGTATAATTCACATGCATCATTTAAAAATTTATCATATTTTATTTGGATACCATGTTTATCAAATATGTTACCTGTTCTATCAGATACTATTTTAACAATCAATTTAAATATTATATACGAAATTACCATACCAATGATTGCTGCAATAATTATATACTCAACAACATTTTGCGCGTACTGTTTGACCAAGAATCTAAGTATGAAATTGTTTATTTCCTCATTCGGTTCAAATGAATAAATTGTCGGTAGCATAATCCAGCCACATATATAAAACATTATTGTTAATATTATTGATATTAACAAATCAAACCATCCACTAATTTTTTTCATTATACGCTCCTTCTTCATTAAAGCTGACATCCAGTTTCATTCCTGAATGATCTGTAAATTTATTTTCGTCTACTCTCGTTTCATGCAAGTAACTGCAATTCACATTCCGTAAAATAATCTTATTTGATACAAACATATGATCATACCTATAACCCTTATTAGTTCTTCCTACCCAGCTGTATTCATTCTTTCGAGGATTTATTTTTCTATATACATCACAATATCCCAGCTTAAATAACTTATCATAAAAATCATATTCCCACGAAAAAAACGTCGAGTAGTGTGGAATATGATTTCTTTCTAATATATTGAAATCTCCACACACTACATCAATAACAGAAGAGTTCTCAGAAAGATAATCAACTACTTCTTCTATAAAATGTTTTTTTCTCAAAATCTTTTTTTCAGACCTATCTCTAGAAGGTACATATAAACCGACAACTCTAAGTTTTCTGATAGGATGTTCTACTTCTATATCAATAGCTCTTCCATAATACTCAACATTCTGATCAAATAAAAAATTAGCATTTGCAAGTGGCCATTTGCTAATAATCATTACACCAAGATCCCTTGTTATACTTTTCGGAAAAGATACATAATACTTCTGTTTTTTCGAATTTGTATCCATCTTCCCCAAAAAGTATTGTTCCATATAATTGCATCCAACGCTGTTTTTTGTTTCAGTTAATATAAAAACATCCTCTTCTCTATTTTCAATCCACTGTATTTGTTTCTGAACTCTTTCGTAAGACGGATTCCCAATGTTTAATGTTAATAATTTAATTTTTTTCACCATAATATCCTTTAAATTTATTTTTGGGGACAAAGTTCAAAATCACATTCTTCAATATATCGTCCATCTGCGATTTTTGCTGCTATACACCCTCTGCTGCATTCCTTACTACAATTTGTACTTATATCTTGCATTCTAGGCAACTGATATTTTTTCAGTAATTTATCTAAATTTTCTGGTTTTTCTAATATATTACCGAGATAAAAGTCTTCTGGCTTATATTTGCTTTCCGTATTATTAGCTCCAAAAACCATATATGGGCATATTGCAATGTTCCCATCTGTAAAAACATATAATACTTTTCCATAATTACATTTACTCAATGGCTTTTGTTCATTGGGAAATCTAATGTATACAATATCGAACATATCATCGATAAACTCTTTGGTTCTATTTCTCAATTCATTAAGCTCTAGTTGACTAAATGCTAAGTTCTTTGACATTTCTCCGCGCCCATATTGAGATAAGGGATTCATTAATACATATTTAGCTTGAATAGATTTTGCAAATTTGCATAATTCTACATACTCTTCAATCGAAGAAAACTTATTTGGTGTAACTAATATTCCATTTAATAAATTTTCTTCGCTTAAAAGCATTATATTTTTTTTGACCCTGTCAAATAACTTTGGGATTTGGCTATTTCTAAATCCCCCATGTGAGGCATTAGAAAACCCATCAAGGCTAATATTAAATTTGACATTTGCAAGCTTCTTTACCCTATTTATGATGGCAGTGTCAAGCAAGCTGCCATTTGAACATACCGTTACAGATATATTGTTTTGAGTAAAAGCTTCAATTATATCATAAATTTTTTCATGAACTAAAGGTTCTCCCCCTGTTAATGTTACCTTGATAATATTATTTTTTTTTAAATATGGTATTATCATATTTTCTATACTTTCATAAGGCATTTGATTTCCTTCATATTCAGCAGAAAGAAAACAATGCTTGCATCGCAAATTGCATTTTTCAGTAATTTGCAACAAACTTTTCTTGTACGGCTCTTTAATAGTTGTCCTAAAAAAACATGCTGATGTTTCTTTAGGATCGTATAAATCAATCTTCTCCATACTCTCCCCTTAATTATCTATCTGTATTTTATTTTTAGCACATATCTCCTACCTCTATGCTCACCACTAGCCATCAAAATATCTTTTTCGACAAGCCCATTTAAATAATTTCTTGCCGCAGTGGTTCCAATCTGAAGTAGATCTCTAGCAATTCCATTTGTAATAAACTCGTTCCTGCCAAGATATTCTATGATACGAATTTCTTTTTCCGATAATTCAACACCTTTTCCGTATTTTTCACGTAAAGAATCAACACTTTGTATTGTTTTATCATCACTTATCAACACTTTATCGCCACTTTGTGTTGATTTAATATTTTCTTTATCAACACTTTTATCCAAATTTCTTCGATAAAAGACAGCGACAAATCCCGACTTCATAAGATTAAATTCTACTTTTACACCTGCTTCTTTGCATGTATACGTAATTCGTTTTAAACCAGAACCAAAGCTTTCCACATCTTTTGAATAATACAATATACTGGTAATAAGTGGATTTCTTCTCACCGGACGCTCTTCTTTTTCAATA
>JBOFWM010000122.1:0-13598 GCA_051653625.1 Lachnospiraceae bacterium | reverse complement strand
TCCGAATCCTGATTCCATCGCTCGTTCCACCTGGGACATTATTGATCGTTTTTGGAATCTTGATTTGTCCTTTACTGATGAATTGTTGCGTAGCAAGTATTCTGTCTTTGGTCCAAAACCAAGGACGCCTTCTTGCATGCAACGATCTTATCTATTGTCTATTGATTTCAAAGTCACTTCCTTAACTGATTGGTCTGCACAACTTAAAATTAATCCACTTTATGCAATTCTCAGTGGCTTCGATTTTGGTGACACTCCCGGTGTTGGCACTTTCTACGACTTTCTTTCTAGAGTGTGGGATTCTAGTGATAATAATCTCAATCCAAATATTCATCCTCTAAAGTCAAAAGTAAAGAAACCAAGAACCAAAGGTGAAAAAGCTGATTCTGTTGAAAAAGTTACTGTTGCACAACTTCTTCCAGTGTTAGAAAACACTAGCTTTAACATTGATGAACAACCTTATAGTTCCTTATTCAAGCTATATCAAACACAGTTCCTTGATGTCTCTGTATCCAAAGGACTGATTAATCCAAAGTCACTTTCCTTAGCTGGCGATGGTACTCCCGTTGTCACATCTCACCGAGAACGCAAACATCGGGTTTGCGACTGCGCGACTAAGGATACTCATTGTTCTTGTGATAGATATTTTTCTCAACCCGACTGTGATATGGGCTGGGATTCTTCGAGAGATTGTTGGTATCACGGGTACGATTTATACATGTTGGTTGCTGCTAATTCCGAAAGTGATCTCCCTATTTTTCCTCTGCTATCGCCTGCTTCCACTCATGACTCACATGGGTTTCTTCAAACGTTCTTTCGAATGAAAAGTTTTTTGCCTAGCTACAATGTCAATAAACTTCTCCTTGATGCTGCCCATGATGCAGTACCTTATTACGAATACTGTAAGCGTAATTCCATCACACCATTTATTGATTTAAATTGGAAACGTGGTCGAAATCTTTCTTATAAAAATGACTTTACAATTGGTAAAGATGGAGTTCCTATCTGCAAAGAAGGACGTCGCATGAATCATGATGGCTGTGAAGCCTCAAAATATCGTATTAAATTTAGATGCCCTCTTGCTAGCCGCAAGTATGGGTGTTCTTGTGATAATCCTTGTTCTACATCAAAGTACGGAAGGACTATTCATTTATCAATGAAAGAAAACCCACGATTATTTAATATACCACCTCGTGATAGTAAAGAATGGAAACTTGAATATAATGCAAGAACTTCTGCTGAACGCTCTAACAAGCGTGAGAAATTAGACTTTAAATTAGAAGACGGCAGACACCGTTCATCAAAGATGTGGTACTGCCGACTCTATCACACCTTAATGCTTCAACACCTCGATGCATGGGATATGCCTTTTGAATCTGCCCTGAGAAAGTTGATTCGACAAGCAGCATAATCCAAGGACTATTATATCCTATTTTTTGACATAGCGACAGTTATGTCTGTTTTTCTTGCACTTTTTTATTTATTTTTCCATTTTTGATAATATTTACTTTTCAAAGTTCAATGCCAGAGTTTGGCTGGCATGATCACTCAAGATTCCGAGAGTTCATAATAATCCTAATTATTAAGCAATGTATTTAGAGAAAGAAACGAATTTCCCTCGAAATAATGCCACCCATTATTATAAATTAATATTTTATTAGTGCGATATTCCTTATCCACATCTTTATAATTAATTTTATTAGAAGCACCCGATGCTATTGTAGTCGCATATAAAGCTGGATAGTCGAACGTATTTACCTGATTATTGTAACTACAATAAATTTTAATACCTTGATGCTCTGAAATCCAGTTTTCTAATTCAATACTATATTTTTTTGTACTTAAGCTAATATTTACATAATCCACACTATTATCTAACCTCCAGTTCAACCCAGAAATAATTGATTTGTCAGTAATTTCTCCAGAACTATCCACCGCTGGATAATAAAATATTTCTCCTTCAAAATTTTTATAATTTGAAAATTCCACCAATTGATCCCCATGCGTCTTCTCATCTGAAGAATTATTGCTAGGATACACAATATTATCATATTGCAGCTCACTAAGATAACCATCAATTATACCATAAGAATCTATATTACTATTACATTCGCTAGATACAAACAGAATATTTTTGTAAAAAATAATATAGCTAATCGTAACTATTATAATGACTATGATCAAATACTTTATATACTTTTTCAACATATATACATCCCTTTCCTCATAAATTAATATGTAACTGGCAATCCAAAAAAGATATGTGACTTGTTTTTAGGGACCGTGTGATAATGCCAAAATCTAATTTTCCCTGACAAATCAGATATATCTTTTGATGAACAACCTAATCCTGTAGCAGTAACAGCCGATTTTGCTAATGAAGCTGTATAGGTATAAACATTCAATCCAGATTTAATCCGACTAACTGCAGATGCTTTTGAAATACTATTCTTTATTGCAATAAAGACATTTTTATCATAAATATATGCTTTATAATAATACTTTTGCTTTGAAGAACTTTTTTCAATTGCTTTAACTGCTGCTTTTGCACCATAATAAATAACCCCAGCAATAGCTATGCATGCTGCTGCTTCTAAAATCGCAGTTATTAATGTTCCTACAGTGATGCCTGTTACAACTACAACTACAGCTGCTTGACCATCATAAGTATCCTCAATAACATCATCTGGACTATCAAATGATTCTACGACTTCTCCATCATCATCAACAACATCTACCTCAACATCATTATAAGACAACTCTTCAATCTCCAATGAATAGTTATCAAACTTTTCTTCTGTTTCGTCATAGACAGTTACCATACTTTCTCCATTACTCGATATTTCTAATAACTATCATCATTACGATCTGTGGATTGGGCAACTATAGTTCCAGTCTCGGGATTTACAGAAACAGAAATTTCATTTCCATCAACATATACTATCTGTTCTTCAGTACTTTCAGCCGCTAAAACATTGCCTTGAAAATTAGCTGATGTCAATACTATTGTCAGAGATAAAGTAACTGCTAAAATTGATTTTAACCTTATTTTATTTTTCATTTAAACTCTCCTTTTATTAAAGGGAAGTATATATGTTTGCAAATTATTTAAAAAATGGATTTTTTTGTATAATATTCCATTTTTTAAATTATAATTTATGAATCTAAACTTTGTCAATAAAATAATTAGCTACAAATATGCTAGGGAGTTATCTATATGTAACTAAAATAATATTACACTAACTGTATAGTTTGAACAAATAAAGAACGTATAACACTGTAAAAGAAGAGCTAAAGCTTCTTACATAATTATTTAATGTTAAAAGCCTTTACCCTTCTTATAGAGCACAATACCATTTACTATCTTTGTAATTTCCTATGCGAACTGTCTGTCAGCCTTGTAATCTGTTTTTCCAGAGTCTCCACACTTCCCTGAATCTGTTCCAGTGTCCCAACCCGATTCTCTGAACATATTTCCTCTTTCAGATTCTCCACTCTATAAATCGCCTTTGTCTCAACATTTCGAAACGCTTCCAACTTGTAATTATATCCACCCGGATCATCCCGAAATACCGGAGCCACTTCTCCCTTACTTGTATTCCATCTCATCAATCGTGGAAACCAGCAGAAACCTTCCTGAACCATTTCCTTAAAAGACAATAACAACTGTCCTAATGTCGACAGGAAACTTCTAAAGGAATTTCCAGCAGTAATGTTTTCGCCTCTTTCAACTGTATTTGCAAACTCCTCAATATCTGGCTGTAGAGGTAAATACGACTGAATCATTTGCTTCACCACATCCAGCAATTCAAGAAATACACTCTTTTCTTTTATTTCTTCATACGTAATTTCCAGTACCAACTTCTTTGTTTCCAGTTGTGTATCTAGCGATTCAACCATTTTCTTTTTATCCGTCAGTTCTGATTGGATTTCTTCATCCATTTCATCATATTGGAGTTTCAAATTGGTTAATTTCTGACTTGCTGAATCCACGGAAGTTTCTAGTAGTTGCTTTTTGGACTCCACCTTTTGAAGATTTTGAAGTTCTTGTTGTACCTTATATTCTGCTACCGATAAATCATGATTCCTTCCTTTTTTCTTATCTCTAATGATTTCATGGATATTGAATTTAAAACAGGATCTTGCTTCTTCTCGAATCTTGTCTTGTAGTACAACCGACAGCGTTGATGGCGTAAATACATTTCGTTTTGATACCTTCTTTGATAATCCTTTCTTTGTACCACTCCATACTGGAACACCTACCACATGCATATGTGGACTGGCTTCATCAAAGTGGATTACGGCATTGGCAACTTTGAAATCTGGCAGGTACTCTTGTAATTTGGAAAGTACGTATCGGTAAACATTGTACATTCTTTCTTTACTATCTTCATGTTCCTCCCAAAATTGCTTATCCCCACATTGGAAGATAATTTCCACCGCCATATCCTGATCCAGTTTTGCAACATGTTCAAAATAATCATCAATTTTTCGTTCTGGTCTATTTTGTTTCTCATTGTATTCTCGGACGGCTTCGTCAAATTCTTGTTGGTAAATATTTCTTACATCCTGATATAGATTCTCGGTTCCTTCTAGTAGTATAATATTTTTAGAACTGTAATCATTAGATTTATATTTGCGAAGATTATGCTTTGCCACTCCTTGTAATTTGCTCTTACTTGTTATTGCACTTTTACCATTGCTGATATGTGCTGAATAGGAAACGCTACCCATAGATTTTCTCCTCCTTTATCTGTTGTTCCTCCGGAGAAGTGCTTGTTATCATCTTAGCTTTGCCGAAGATGATAACCCCCTAGCAGTTATGGCAAGCCATAACTGCGGTGGCTCTCCGAGGGTTATATTGCTACCCGCAAGAGTTTAACAGTCTGTTTCTTTAGGATTGCAAATTCTAAACTCTTTTCAAGAATTTAGAATCTGCTTTTCCTAGAAGGTAGACTGTTAAACTCTTTTCTCCGGCATACTCCATATCCAATATTGTTTACCGTCCGACTGCTTTCTCTTATCTGCTACAATTCCTAGTTTCTTCTTTGCCGCTAGTAAGGTATTCCGTTTAATTCCCTGCATGGCTGCATCTTCTTCAATCTGATTAGAAGAAACTTCGGATACTGTCTTGAAATACTCTGTGATAAATGAAATCGCTATATCGAACTTCTTTTTCCCTCTGCCCTCCTGTCCACTTAATAATTCATCTACGGTTATGTCATAGGCTCCGATACATTCAAATCCATTCTCTTCTGTTAATTCAAATCCTATGGAATCTCCTGCTGGTGCCAGACTTGATTTATCTTGTGCCATAATTCTAATGTTTGCTTTATCTTTAAGCCTTGCTACCAGAAGAACACTTCTAGCAGTTGCTTGAATATCAATGGAGCCAAGTCCTCGATACGTTGATTTAGTGCCAGAAGCCTTATTCATATGACCGATAAGAATAATTGCACATTGATACTTGTCAGCAATTACTCCCAACCGCTTTAATACTGGTCTGATTTCATTTGCTCTGTGCATATCTACCGTAGCTCCGATATAAGCCTGAATTGGGTCTAGGATAATTAGTTTAGCCTTTGTCTCAATAATTGCTTGCTCTAATCGTTCATCACTCATGGTCAGTTCCTTTTCCGATTCATCAATAACTCGTATTTTGGAACAATCCGCTCCAGCCTGTTCCAGTCTAGGCTTTATTGTATCTTCAAGTCCATCCTCTGCTGTCTGATAGATTACTGCCATTGGTTCATAGGGAATATCATCCGTACAGGGAAGAGGTAACCCTTTACTAAGTAGTGCTGCTATCTTAAGTATTAAGGTTGTCTTACCTTCCCCTGGATCTCCTTCAATGACTGTAATCTTTCCAAATGGAATATATGGATACCATAGCCAACTGACTTCTTTGGATATTACATCCTCCATATGGATTAATTTTAATTCTGTCTTAGTTTCGTTCATCGTTACTTCCTCCTGTTATCTGTCCAAATGTTCTGTTTGTCAGTAGCAGGAGCTAATGATATAATCATACTTGTGAGATAAGATAATCGTTAGCTCCGCTACAATTATCTTCTAGTCCTGACCCTGCACGGTTAGGACTTTTTTTGATTTATCTCCCACATGGCAACCACCTCCTTTCCATCGTCTGTTGTTACACTGCCATTTCTACCGGTCTGAAGTATCCTGTCTCTTCCCAGACCTTTCGATCTGGGCAGTAGTAGTTAAATTCTTTGGAATCTTCTAGTTTCAAAACATATCCGAAATTCAGAATTCCCTGTTGTAACCCTACCCTGACATACTGTGGATCTTTTCCAATCGCTTTCGCAATCTCTGCGATTGGAACATTTCTTCCGGTAAATGGCGGAAGTTCTACTTGATAAATCTTTTCCGCCATAGATATCACCCCCTGTAATTCTATAAGAGCATTTCTTGCTCTGCTTATGTTGTGTATTATACAGACCTTTTATTGCTCTGTCAATAGTTTTAAATTTAATGTTTACTTTCTGTTTTTGGTATGTTATATTCTTACTATAGTAGCAAGGTTCGAACATATGTATCCATCATTGTGAAATTGCCTGATTACGGCAGAATGGAGGTCAATCATGACTACAGGTAAAAAGATTAAGTTAATCCGTACATTTCGTGGATTAACACAAAAAGAGTTGGGAGATAAAGCAGGGATTCATGAAGTTGCTATCCGCAAATATGAATTAGGTAAGAACATCCCAAAACCTGACCAACTAAGAAAAATTGCAGATGCATTAAATGTGAATGTCAATTCACTTGCTGAATTTGATATTCAGGCAGATGGGGATGTATTACCTTTACTATTTGCTATTGATGAAGTGTTTGATGTGAAATTAAGAGACCTAAATGGAGAACCTGGTATTTTCTTTGAAGATAAAAGCCTTATCCAGTTTCTTAAAGACTGGCAGGCTATGAAAGAATTATTAGAATCTGGAAGTCAGACGAATGATAATTATGATATTTGGAAGACAATCAGACCAAGTGTTACCAAGGTCATTCATGATTAGAATTATTTATTTTTACTACGGTATTATTCTGCATTGCAGATTTTACAAATAAATATACGAAAGGAATGGTGCGAATGAAATTACCAAATGGCTACGGAAGTGTAACAAAGCTTTCCGGAAAACGCCGAAATCCTTACGCTGTTAAAAAATCCGTTGGATGGCATTATGACAAGGCAAAGGATAAACAAGTAAGGGATTATATTATAATCGGGTATGCCCCAACCAAGGCAGAAGGACTACAGATGCTTGCCGACTATAATAAGAATCCTTTTGATCTCAAAGCTGCTAAGATGACCTTTTCAGATGTTTACGAAGAGTGGTCAAAGCGAAAATATGCATCTGTATCAGAATCCAATGTAAAGGGCTATATTGCATCCTATAAGGCTTGCAGTTCACTTTACAACAAAGTATTTAAGGATTTGAAACTGGTTGATTTACAGGAAGTCATTGATACCTGTGGAAAGAATTTTCCAACATTAAAGAAGATAAAAGTCCTCTTTAATCAGCTGTATGACTTTGCATTGAAAAACGATATTTGTAACAAGGATTATTCTTCTTTTGTAGATATTCTCCAATACAAAGACCGTAATCCAAACAAGTATGACCGCAACAAATTTGACAAAGACGAGATTACCCGAATCTGGGAGCAGAAAGAGGACAAGTATTATCAGATTATTCTTATACTCTTGTATAATGGAGTTAGAATTTCTGAATTGTTGGATTTGAAAAAAGAGAATGTTCATCTAGATGAACAATACTTTGATGTAATCAGCAGTAAAACCGAAAATGGTATCCGTAAAGTTCCCATTGCCGACAAAGTTCTTCCCTTTTATCAGTCATGGTTTAACTCTTTACCTGATTGTGAATATCTACTTCATACAGAAGACGGTAAGCACTTTAAGTATCGGAACTATTATGACAGCTACTTCCAACCATTGATGGAACAGCTAAAAATTGACCGTACACCTCACTGTTGTAGACATACCTGTATATCTAGGTTAGCAGAAGCTGGTGTGGATCAGACGATCATTAAGAAAATTGTAGGACACTCTGGAGCAATGACACTCACAGAGAAAGTTTATACTCACTTTGATATAAAGGAGCTAGTCGATGCGATTAATAAGATATAACGAAAGTGGAAAGGAAAGTCCTGCCAATGTAAAAAGGACACTTTCCAGCGAATCGCTTCACTGAAAAATGTCCTATAAAAATCTTTGATAATTTTGTTGCACACCTGTTGCAAACGTGTTGCACACGGAGTAATTTCCAGTGCGTTTGACAACATTCCACAACGTCTGTAACCATTGTAAAATCGGGCTTTTCTTGATAAATGCGTTGACCGCTTTTTATCTCTTAGAGAACTGAGGTGCTCTACGAGCTGCTTTAAGTCCGTATTTTTTACGTTCTTTCATACGTGGATCTCTTGTTAAGAATCCTGCCTTTTTAAGAACTGGTCTAAAGTCAGAATCTACTTGAAGTAATGCTCTTGAGATTCCGTGTCTGATTGCACCAGCTTGACCTGTGTATCCACCGCCATGAACATTAACCATAATATCAAATTTTTCAACATTTTCTGTTGCAACTAATGGTTGACGTACAATAACTTTTAATGTTTCTAAACCGAAATATTCTTCGATGTCTCTTTTATTGATTGTAATTTTACCTGTACCAGGTGTTAAATATACTCTAGCAATTGATTTTTTTCTTCTACCTGTTCCGTAGTATTGAGCTGTTTTAGCCATGATTAATTCTCCCTTCTATATCCCTTTATTAAAATGTTAAAACTTCTGGTTTTTGAGCCTCATGTTTGTGCTCTGGTCCCGCATATACGTGAAGTTTCTTGTACATTTGTCTTCCTAAAGGGCCTTTTGGAAGCATTCCTTTTACAGCAAGTTCTAAAACTTCTGCTGGTTTTTTTTCTAATTTTACTCTAAGAGTTTGCTCTCTCATACCACCTACATAATCTGAATGGTGATAATATATTTTTTGATCTAATTTTTTTCCTGTAACTTTAATTTTTTCTGCGTTGATAATAATTACATTATCACCTGTATCCATATGTGGTGTATAAATTGCTTTATTTTTTCCTCTTAAAACGTTAGCTACTGCTGAAGCCAAACGTCCCAATGTCATGTCTGTTGCGTCTACAACGAACCATTTTCTTTCAATCGTTGCTGGACTTGCCATAAATGTTTTCATAGTACTAATTTTCTCCTTTCGAAATAGTTGAAATATGTTTTCATACTATTTTCAATTGCATTATTTTGTTTTGACTAATCTACTTACCGGGGCTAACGGCTTGTAAATCAAATATATTTCAAACAAAATTCGGGCCTTGAACTTTGTCATCAAACTTTGTCATACTGATAGATTATAGTATAAATCCCTATCTATGTCAACCTGTTTTTCAATCATTTTCACTAATTATTGCTGTAAGAAATCGTTTATTGTTCTTTGTAAAATTTTCAGACTACTATCAATATTTTTTTTACTTTCAAGGATGCTACTAATTTCACTTTCTGCTATTGTCAATGCTTGTTCATATTTTTTAAATTTCGGTTCAATTTTTCCATTTTCAATTACATTTCCTAATAATTTTCCACTTATAACCGTTTCATTTTTTTCCATATCTTCTCCAACTATCTCTTCCATTTTTTTTGAATCGGTTACTGACTTTAATACTGAAGCACCTTGCGAATCTGTAAAAATCATTGTTTGAATTTCTTTATTATAGGTTAAAATTTTCAAAAATTCCCATGCTAATTCTTCTTTTTTTGTTTTTGCACTAATACCCATAAGCAAATTATCAACTCTTGAAGTATTCTCACCTTCTACTCCTGCAGGCATAGCAATACAATCCCACTGAAATTTTGAAAACTTCTTTATTTTATACGGATACGATTTATAAGTTCTATATTCTGCAAAAGTTAATGGCATAAATGCAACATTTCCTCCATTAAAATCCTCCTGTGTAATTTTAGTCCCATTATTTAAATCCTCAAGTTGTTGAATAAATTTAACAGCATCAATTACTTTTGTATCATTAAAATAAGATTTTGAACCATCTATCTCAAATAATTCTCCATTATTTGCATAAATAGCATCAAGCCATGAATAATTATAAATTCCAAATTGATCTAAAATACCATCTGCATTTGTATCCTTTGTTACTTGTCTGCAAATTTGATACAAATCATCGTAATTCCAGCTTTCGTTAGGCACTATAATCCCTTCTTTGTTTAAGAGAGTTTTATTTACAAACATGAGTGTTGGAACAGTTTCATAAGGCAATGCGTACTGATACTCTCCATATTTTCCACTTTCAAATGCTGTTGCAAAATAATCTTCTTTATGAAATTCACTATCATTTAAAATAAAAGATTCTAGATTTTTCATAATTCCAAGTGATGCAAATTGATTAAAATCATTTCCTAAAATCATAAAAACATCTGGTGTATCTCCTGCTAATAGCTTTCTTGTAAACCACTCTGAATAATCATCTTTGGCAATACCACTATAGTAGTGAACAGATACTCCTGGATTTTCCTTTTCAAATTGCTCTATTGCCGCATCTATAATAGTAAAACTATTTGCACTTTCCACATCCCAATTTCCACCAGTAAACATTGCAAATTCTAAAATAATATTTGAATTTTCAATTCTAAAAAAGCTATATATTGCAATACTTAAAGTAACAATCAATACTCCTATACCACAACAACAAAATACTTTCTTCATGCTTATCCTACCTTTTTATGTTTCATATGCGTATTTAACAGCATTTATTTGTACTGCCCATATTGCTAATTGAGTTCGATCTCTCAAGTCTAATTTATTTAAAACATTACTTAAATAATTTCGTACTGTTCCCTCTGATAAATTTAATGCTTTGGCAATTTCTTTATTTGTTGCACCTTTTTCGACTTGTGCAATAACCTTCCACTCAGTTTTTGTCAATTCATTCATTGCTACTGTACCAACCGTAATTGTATAATCGGAATGTGCTATTTGCGAAAATAATTTTAGTACTTTTGTAGCAATATCTGGATTAATCATTGCTCTTCCACTATGTACTGTTATAATTGCTTCTGCCAACTCATCCATTGAAACGCCCTTTAGTAAATATCCAGATGCACCAAACTTTAGTGCATTATATACATACTCATCATCATCAAAAGTTGTTAAAATTATAATTTTTATATTTGGATAATTTTGTTTAATTATTTTTGTACATTGTACACCATCCATTTTAGGCATACGAATATCCATTAAAATAACATCCGGCTTTTCTTTTCTCAAACATTGTATAACTTCTTGTCCATCTGCTGCAACAGCTAATACCTTCATATCTTCTCTATTATTTAAAACAATTTGCAAACTTTGTCGAATTAATTCCTGATCATCTGCTATTAATACTTTAATCATATTGTTCACCCCATCTAATTGGAATCCTTACATTTACACTAAATCCATCTGTCCCTTCAAAAGATACTGTTCCATGTAACATTTCTATTCGTTCTTTAATGTGTCTTGTTCCAAATCCATATTTTATTTTTTCACATCCAACACCATTATCCTTAATATTTAAAAATAGTTCCCCATGCACCTGTTTTAACACAATCCATATTTTGTCAGCTTGTCCATATCTTACTGTATTTGTTATACTTTCTTGAATAACTCTATATATTGCATTTTCTTCATCTTCATCAAATTTTAATTTTTTTTCATCTGTCTCAAAAAATATATGTATATCTGAAATTTTACTCATATCAGTTATCATTTTTTCAATTGCAACTTCTAAACATAACCTTTCTAATGCATCAGGACGTAGTTCATTTACAGATCGCCTCACTTCATTTATTCCCTCTCGACTTATTAAAGATAGTGTTTTTAATTGTTCTTTTGTTGCATTAGGAGAATTATCAATTGTTGCAATACATGCATCAATTCCTGCTGTTAATCCTGTAAGCGTATGTCCTAATGTATCATGAATTTCTCTAGCCAATCTATTTCTTTCCTTTGTTTGTGTCATTTTTTCTGCCACATTAGCATATTCTTGTAATTGCTCATTTGCCTTTTGGAGCTCATTATACAAAACGTTTACTTCTTCTATTGTATCATTTTGACTACTAATAACATAAATACAATAGATTATAAAAAGTATTATATTTAATGAAATTAAAATATTATAAAAACTAAAAAAATTTTGTTGTATAGATGCTGGATAATATTTTATATAATCTGAAATTTGAAACAATGGTGTGTAAATAGAAATTAACTCATAGTCTGCTACTAAATATCCAATTACTGCCAATGCAACTAAAAAAATCTTAAATTTCCCATCTTTTATATAATATATAATATTTGCAAATAACAATAAAATTAATCCATTGTAATTAAAATCAAGCAAAATAATAAGCAAAAGGCAGATTAAGAAATCTACTGTTAACGTTATAGTCAAATTAATAGAAAAACATCTCGGAACTATTTGCCGTAATATAAAGATAAATAATAATCCAAATATTAAAAAAATACAGCTTTTCATAAGTAATTCTGGATTACTAGGTACCTTACTTATATTATCTAAAAATTCTCTCGCTTCATAATTTCTAATTATTTTTTCTGTCGTAACATAAATAAAGATACATACAAATCCTACTGCAATTATATTAATTGCTAATATTGCACTTTGAAAAAGAACGACATATTTTTTCTCATACATTCAATTTCTCCTTATTGCCAACCATTAATTTCAAATAAATCTAAGTTTTCTTTTGTAATCATTATTGGTTCTATACTGATATATTCTTCAATATTTTCGCCATTTAAATAAGAATATGCTGTTTTAGCGGCAACTTCGGCTATTGTTTTCGGACTTTGACTACTTGTTCCAGTAACATATTCTAATTCAATCATTGCTTTAAAATCTGGTGACCCATCGATTCCATAAATAAGTATACCTTCCTCTTTTCCATTTTGTTGCAGAGCTGAGAGCGCACCCAATGCGCTTGGATCATTTCCGCCTAAAATTACATTGATTTCTTGCCCATTCTTTAAAAAATTTGACATCACTTCCGCACCCACTTCAATTTCACCTGCTCCATCAATACTATAAATAATTTCATATTCCTCTTTTCCCTCAATGATATCTAAAAATCCTTGTACTCTATTCGTAATAGAAGTTTGAATTGGATTATTAATGATTAAAATTTTTGCTTTTTCTATTCTGTTAATCATATCTAGTGCACAAAGTGCACCTGCTTTATAATTATCTGTTTCAATATAAGAAACCACTAATTCTCTGTTATATACCGCTGTATCTATATTAATTACTACTACTCCTGCATTTTTACATGCTTGCAATGCAGGTTCTACACTCTTCCAATCTACTGGATTTAAAAATAATATTTCGATTCCCTCTTCAATCATTTCCTCAATTTGTTGATTTTGCTTTTCTTGGTCTTGACAAGGATCTCTTGATATCAAAATATCTCCATTACTTTCAATAACTTCATCAAGTGTTTCATCCAATATTTCAAAAAAGGGATTATTTTTTGTCATATA
>JBOFWM010000121.1:0-6587 GCA_051653625.1 Lachnospiraceae bacterium | reverse complement strand
TTAGATTTGCAAAATCCCCGATAGAATAATACTTCATATTTATCACCTCTTGATTTATACTATCACAAACATTGTATAAAAACAAGAGGTTTATATAAACTTATATAATGTTTTGGTAACAGTTACTCTACCTCTTTCTATTATTTTAATTTTTCAATGGATTCAAATAAATATTTATTCTTTTTGAAATTCAATTGTAAGAGAAGCGACAAATATTTGATTACAATGGATAATATGAGAAACAATCCAAAAAATGCAAATGTTAAAAATAACATCGTCGTTGTCCATCCTTCAATTGCAATTCCTTGTGCATAAATAATCAATGTATAAACAGCAGAAAGAACCATGACTACAGCCATTGTTCCTGCCATTAAAGCAGCAATACGATATCCTAAATCTGTAAATAACAACAAGGAGTCAATCCCCAATGCTCTTCTACTTGTTCGCTCTGACTGATTATAAGAATAGGTTGTTTTTGTTGTTGGTTGATACGTAATCACTTTAAATTTTAATCCACAATTTGCATACAATGCTTTTCGATATGGAATTGTTTTATTTAACGATTGCATTCGATTGATTCCACGTCTTGATAAGATACGAACGTTATCTGAAGTAATATTATGTTCAAGACCTGCATAATAATTGAAGATTTTATAAAAAACTTTTGATGTAAACCCACCTTTTTTTTCATCTGCACCACAAACAATGTCACAATCCTTTAGACATGTATCATATAATTCCATCAGTAAATTAGATGGGAAGTTCCAAATACATTCATCAAACTCGAATACGAAGTCTCCAATTGCCAAATCTCTTCCAGCATTCATTGATACTTCTATTCCTTGATGATAACTCATATGAAGAATTGTAATACTTCCCGTCTCTATTGTTGTTTTATATTCTTTTATAAAAGATAAAGATTCTTCCCTTGCATCATCATCTACACAAATTATTTCAAATTGTGCAAAATTCTTGGTCAATGTATCTACTAGTTGCTTAAAAAATATTTGAAATTCTTTTTCTTCTCTTTTTTTATTTAAATACAATACTGCTGATATAAAATTTTTCTCTAACATATTTTTCTTCCTTTTTATAGAAATTCATCTAAATCATAAACGGTATTAATTTTACCAGATAATACACTTACAAACGTTGGAGACGATGTAAACGTCTTAACTACAGTTGGTCTAGAATCATCAATTTCTGTTGTTTTTAAAATTGGTTTCATAGAAAAGAGAGACTGGTGATAGGTAAATCCATATTCCTCTTTTAAATATTTTTTTGCAAGATTTGACATATAAGGCCATGCCGACTTTGGTTTTGCAATACATTCATTGCAGTTTCCTAATGACTTTGGGCTACAATATCCTTTGCTTTTTTCTTGACAAGAAAATGTAGGGAGTGCATCATAGCTTGTTGCATGCGGAGTAAATGTTACTGATGTCAAGGAATGGAATCCCGTTTTTCCAAATGGCATAATAGAAAAAAATGGGCCATCCATTACTGTAATTCCTACCTTTTGAAGTGGTTTACTTACCTTACATAAAATAATTTCACATAATTCATATTTGATACCAAAAGGTTCTAACTGAAGTTTATTATGGATTTGATTTACACTACCATATGTTGCATTTAATACAAAAGGAGTTCTATAGTGATTTCCTTTTGCATCTATTATTTCATAGTCTTCTTCCTGCTTTAATATTTCTAGAATATTTACATGATACTCCATCGTTACACAAGCATATTTGCTTAATTCTGCAATAAAAAAATCTCTAAGAATCATTGCGTCATACGTATCTTCCTTCGTTAAAAATGCTCCGTCACATAATCCTTCACGAAAATATTTTGCAGATGAAATTTCACTACAAATAATGTTACTATCTTCACAGAATTTTACAAATTCATTGGCACTTGTCCATGAAAATTGAGCAGATGTTGCATAGATTTTTTCAAATTGATCATGAATACAAAACCCATAATCTTCATGAAAGCGATTATAATATCCGGCAGATTTTTTTGCAGTCGAAAGAGAGCGTGGATAATGATACCCCATATGCACTCTCGCTTGATTGATATACGTTGCACGCATAAATGGTGCTGGATCTTTTTCGAGAACAAGCACTTTTTCTTTTTTCTTGGCACAAAATAGAGCAGCATATAATCCATATAGACCTGCACCTATTATAATTTTATCAAACTGTTTCATTGCATTATTCCTCTATCGTTTTTTTTATCTAAATATAAATCCCTGTATTATTCCATTCATAATTGCAAATAATTTCTTTCCCTTATTCTTCTCAAATAAAATAATCAAAAGTATGGTTTTGATACTGCATGTGAATGTATCTTTTCGACCCACATAATTCGGATATTTTTTTGCACAATAAATTCGATTTCTCATATAATAAAATCTTCTTATTGCACTGTGATTTGTTGTAATTTCTTTTCTCCCAAATAGATTTACTTCTTGTATATCTCCAACTTGGTGCAACAATGTAAGACTTTGGATTTTATATATTTTAAAGTGTTTCTTACATTCTTGTATTCTTACTGTAAAATCACAATCCACATAATCAATAAACATTCTTTCATCAAATCCATGCACCTCTTGAAATGCTTCTATTTTTACAAAAGAACCGGATGTAATACATCCTTTCACAAGCAAACGATCTTCTGAAAATACTTCTTGTAAAGTAGTACTTAAATTTCTGTCTTTAATTTGTGGACAAAGAATCCCCACCTCTGGATCATTTATATATTTTTTGTATGTTTGAATCATATCCTTCGGACAAACAGAATCTTGATCTAATGTTAAACACCATTGTGCTTCTTTTGCAATTGCTCTATCAAAGATTTGATTTAGCGCTTTTGCAATGCCTTTGTTTTCTGTATTTTTAATAATTTCTAATTCTAAATGCGATACCGATTTTTCGATTTCGCTTATGTTATTTGATCCATTATCTACTAAAATCAAATCATCTACTTGCGTTATAATTGCATTGATATTTTCCATTACTCTTGTAATGTCTGGATTATACAATACAATACCAGCTACTATTTTCATATGTTTTTATCCTTTAATTTCATTAAACATTCCATTTCATCCATACGATCTTTTGACGTATAAAACTTATATAATCCTTCTGCTCTATTATCTAGCAATTCAGAGCGTTCTGTCAAATTCCCTGGATGAAACATAAGTTCTAACTCTCTCTTTTTCTTCTTACTATATGCCAAATAAGAAGGCAATAACTTTTCAACAATTCCAATACGCATCTTACATGTATAAAAGACACCAAAAAATACTGGACTTTCATACGTTGTTTGTTTTAATTTTCTTCTTACTCGAAACGCAAGAATTCCTAGCAGGCACCATTTGATCATATCAACTGGTTTTATTTTAGCTATCATACTTGGATTTTCAAGTAATGGTACAATTGGATCATTGGAGATGCGAATCTGTGCTATGTTATCCTCTTTTATTTCTTCAAGCACCTCTAAGAGTGCATCAAAAACAGCCGGAATCATGTGATAATGTTGATGTGAATCTATTGCTGTCAATTCACACCCTATTTTTTTACAATATAATATTTGTGCCTTTATTTCTGTTTTTAATTGTGGTTTTATCTTATGATACGAAAAGAAACTTAACCATAATACTTGTATGAATGATTTAGAAAACATACCTTGTTTATCTACTAAGTCAGGAATCTGCTCTTTTTTTGATACAGAAACTCCCTCCACAAAATTAATGTGAAGGGATCTTCTTATTGTACGGTCTTTATCAACTTCATTTAACAACTTAATGCTTTTTATAATATTCTTTCCATTTGGCATAATACTAATACTATTTAAGACACCAAATTGAAAACATTCTAATATTCTTTTTGATTGCTTATAGGAAACACCATAATCGTCTCCATGATAATATATTTTCATAATACCCCTTTCTTTCATACTTTTTCTTGCTAGTTTGTATGAAAGAAATTTTCCTCATACAATTCTCCATATGTTGATATATTACTATTTCTCACATCACTTTTCAATCGTATTCCACTACTAATGTCATCTCCGATTAATTCGATGAGTGAAATTCTACTACTATAAGGTGTGGAAGGAAAAAGATAATATCCTGCTTGATCGCCTTGTTCTGGAACAAATAAAGTGATATCCTCAAATTCCACTTCGTTCCCTTCTATCGTACCATAATCTGGTACATGTAATATATTTCGTTCTAATCGAATAACTCTTTTTCCATACATTACTAATGATATTACTGAACATAAAACTACAATTCCTATTAAAATCTTGCTATTTCTTTTGTTCCATATTTTAATGCATATAATTGCTAGCAGAAAACATGGAATAAGAAATAGATTTGCTCTTCCATACCTCGGAAGTGGTGCACCTACAAACCATAATATCAAACTTGCAAACATAGCCATAAATATTAAAAAACATTCTAATAAATTACTTTCCGTTCTTTCTTCTAGTTTCTTTCTATATTTTTTTGAAATACAACAGGCCAATAACAGCACAAAAAACACCATACTAGATATAATACTAAGTATAAAAAAGAGTTTTAACCATGAATCTAATCGCTCAAACCAAATAGGAAACCATTCAAAGATTGATGTATCAAATAAACGAATATCATATAATGCTTGTCCCCATACTTTAATTTCATTGCGATCAAACAGCAATGTAAATAATGGCATTTTCCAATCTACTTGAAATAAATCAAGTTCTGGATACGGATAAACTATATATCCAGAAATAAGTACATTACGAATCAAAAAGGGAGCTATAACAACAATCCCTATCACAATACAACTTACTATATTTTTCCACTCTTTTTTCTTAATCAGCAATACCGCTGGATAAATACTTACTATTACAAGCATTAATGCTGATATTTTTATGGATACTGCCCATACTGCAAGAAAAGACAAGATTATTTTACAAAGTAGTGCCTCTTTTCCTTCTTCCCATAATTCGATCCACTTACAAAAAATATACAGTAATACTCCAATTGCTACAATATCACTACCAGGGGAACTAAACTCTTCCTTAATAAAATAATAAATCATGAGTACTCTAAAAAAATCAGAGCCATATATGCGTTTTTCTTTCAATGCTTTCATAGTAAATACTGCATATCCTACAAAAAACAAGCCAAATAAACCATTTAAAGTATGCAGGGATTTCCCTATTAAAAACCTAAAACTAAATAATGCTTGTAGTGAAAAAAATGAACTATTGTATGCTAATCGATTGTGTAGATTTCCCAATCCTTTTACAACACCATATTCTTCAATCCATCGAATACTTTGTGCATGATATAACCCAGTATCGTAATGCTCAGCACTTTGCGCTGTAAGCCATAAAAATAAGCCTAATAAACCTACCCCTACAATTATATAAATAATTGTCTTTTTCTCTTTCACTCTTATAGGATTTAATTGCACCCAATGTCTTAATTGTTTTCTAATACAAAAAAAAAATATTATATTTAAAAGAACTGTAATTCCAATCGCAAGAGCACCTACTTTATAGAATATGCTAAAAAACTGTGAAAAAATAGTCAATATTCCCATACCAACTAAGAATACCATGTCAAAGGAACTCTTACTCTTTTTTTGAAATAGTTTTTCTAATAAAATAATTGTTGTATACCCCCAAAGAATGGTTGTAACAACAATTATAATCCAACTTAATAGTACTTCTATCATCGTTCCCCCTAATTACATATAGTTGAAGTATTCATCTTCTTCCACTGAATAATACCAAATACAATTCTTCCCATGATTCTTTGCATAATACAATGCTTTATCTGCATAATGATATAATTGGGAACTTTGCATTCCATTAAGAACACAAAATCCACAACTTACACTAGCTCTAAAAAGTTCCTCATCTTGTTCACCTTTTATTGTAAGTCCATAAATTTTTTGCTTGATTTCACAGCAAATTTCAGCAAATTCTTCCTTCTTTAGATCTATACCAAGGAGCATAAATTCTTCTCCACCAATGCGACCTACACTTACTTCTTGATGGGTATCTGCAATCTCTTTAAATATTACTCCAGCTGCTTTTAAAATACGATCACCAACTGGATGTCCATACGTATCATTAATCGTCTTAAAATTATCTAAATCAAGAATTGCACAAGAAAGTACTTTTTCTTCTTCTTTACTTGTTACTTTTAAAGTGTCTAAAATTGAAAAGATTTTTTTTCTATTATAAATCCCTGTTAATACATCCACTGTATTTAAATATTCTAATTCTGCATTTGCTTTTTCAAGTTTATTAGTTGTTATAAGCTCTTCTAGTACTTGACGATTTTTTGTATAGGAAACCATATAGCCTGCCATTGCAGCAACAAAAGCATGTATCATATCACTTATTGCATAAAAAGGTTCTTTTATTAAAAAACTTAAAATCGATGATATCAGTACTACGAAACTTAATTGTAGAAATAATTTTACTGGCCTTTCATTGACTACAAACGGGAGAAAAAATAACATACAAACTGTAAATACGCCATAATCGTCTGATTGCACATAGCTAGACCAAAAAATGGT
>JBOFWM010000120.1:0-42336 GCA_051653625.1 Lachnospiraceae bacterium | reverse complement strand
GTTAGCTGTTCTTGTTCCTTTTATTTACTATAAAGGTTTTGTTCTTTTCGAATTTCTTTTTGTTGAGCTATTGCTCATTTTCTCATTAAGAATTTTCGAGTTTGCATTACTGTTTATTTGTCAAGGTTCTTTTGTTTTTCTTGTTGTCGTTTTCAGCGGCAACTTACTTATATTAACATAAGTGGTTTTGCTTGTCAACAACTTTTTTAAAAAACTTTTTTTATTTTTTTAAATCTTTTTTATTTCCCACCTGCTTGTTCGCGGGTGGATTTTTATAATATCACTTATCTCTTATTATGTCAACACTTTTTTTAAAGTTTCAAACTTTTTCTAAAAGGCAAAAAAAAAATCTTATTAGATTTTCTTTTCCATACTTGAGCTAAGCAAACGGAGAAAGAGGGATTTGAACCCTCGCGCCGCGTAAACGACCTACACCCTTAGCAGGGGCGCCTCTTCAGCCACTTGAGTATTTCTCCAGATTCTGAACTTTCGTTCTGTAGTGCTATTTAATTATACATCTTGTAGACGCAAAAGTAATTATACATAAGTTATTCAACTTTGTCAATCACTTTTTTTATAGCATCTTCAATTCTGCTTTTTACTAAGGAAGCTATCTCTACTGTCTTCATATCTTTATATTCATTATAGTATATTGGCTTTAAATAAATAACCTTTACAGTAACTGGATTTATTTCATTTTTATCAAATGGAATAAAAGCATCTATAATAGCACATGGAACAATTGGACATCCTACCTTTGTTGCACTTTTAAAAGAGCCCCCTTTAAATTCTCCTAACTTATTTCCCTCTTTACTTCTCGTTCCTTCTGCAAAGATAAGAAAATTCCTTCCTTTACTTACTTCTTTTGCAACTTGATTAATTACTCCCATAGATTGTTTTATATCTTCACGATCTATCGCTATCGATCCTAAAGCAGCCATAACTTGTTTTAATAAGATAATATTACTTGCTTCTTTTTTAATTACAAATGCAAAAGGTCTTGGTGATGATTCAATAAAAGCTAATACGTCAAATAGACCTTGATGATTCGGATAAAAAATAAAACCATCTTGCTTAGGTATATTTTCAACACCTTGAACTTCTATTTTAACACGTCCTGCTCGATTTGCATCAATCGTAACCTTTTTCACTAAGAAAAAACCTTCTATATAATCTACACATTTTCTTTTACCATGAATCCATATACGAACAAAATAATAAATGGCTTTAAAAAAAAGTGTAAATACCATTAAGCATATTCTTTTCACATTATTTCCTTCCTAACTCTACATCTATTTATACATTTTGTAAAAATGATTCAATTGCTGTTTCATAGAGATTATTTCCCTCTGAATCAATTACCACTATAATAGGAAGATTCTCCACTTCTAATTTTCTTATTGCTTCTGTGCCTAAGTCATCAAATGCCACTATCTCTGAAGAAAGAATGGCTTTTGAAAGTAAAGCTCCTGCTCCACCTACAGCTGCAAAATAAACTGCATTGTTTTTTATAATAGATTCTAGTACTTCTTTCGATCTTTTTCCTTTTCCAATCATACCTACCATTCCCATATCAAGAAGAGTTGGTGTATATTTATCCATTCTGCTTGATGTTGTAGGTCCTGCAGATCCGATTGGTCTTCCTTCTCTTGCAGGTGATGGTCCCATGTAATAAATTGTTTGGCCATTTATATCTATAGGAAGACTTTCCTCATTTTCTATCATTTCAATCATTCTTTTATGTGCAGCATCACGTGCTGTATATAATGTTCCTGTTAAATAAACGTAATCACCTGCTTTTAAATTTTGTCTATCTTCTATAGTAAGAGGTAATTTTAATGTTTTCTTCAAGATTCACTCCCCTACCTTTCTTTTAAATTATCTCTATAATATGTCTATTTACATGACAACAAATATTGATTGCTATAGGAAGTCCTGCTATATGTGTTGGATATGTTTCAATATTTACAGCAAATGCTGTTGTTTTTCCACCAAGTCCACCTGGTCCAATTCCCAATTTGTTGATTTCTTCTAATAACTCTTCTTCTAATTGTTTAATATGTGGAATATCCGAATGTTTTGATACATCTCTACTTAATGCTTCTTTCGCCATTATTGCACATTTTTCAAAAGTGCCTCCAATACCTACACCAACAACCATCGGTGGACAAGCATTTGGTCCAGCTTCTTTCACTGTGGATAATACCGCATTTTTAATTCCTTCTACACCATCTGAAGGTTTTAACATAATAATTTTACTCATATTTTCACTACCAAAACCTTTAGGAGCTACTTTTATTTTTAATTTATCACCATCTACAATCGTATAATGAATAACTGCTGGTGTATTATCTTTTGAGTTCACACGTATAATCGGATCTGTAACAACTGACTTTCTTAAAAACCCTTGCTCATATCCAAGTTTTACTCCTAAATTTATTGCTTTTTCAAGAGAACCACCTTCAATATACACTTCTTGCCCTATTTCAATAAAAATTACTGCCATTCCAGTATCTTGACATATTGGAATATTATCAGTATCTGCAATTTCTAAATTTAACAAAAGTTGTTCTAATACTTGTTTCCCTAATTCGGAGGTTTCTTCCTGTTCACTCTTTATTAAAGCACACTTCATATCTTCTGATAATTTATGATTTGCTTTTATACACATATCCTTTACAATTTCTGATATTTTATCCACATGTATTGTTCTCATGATAATTCCTCTAACTTTTCAATGCTTTCTTTATATTTTTTAAAGATAATTTGTACGGTTGTACCTTCACCTTCTACTGATTCAAGTGATAGATCTCCATCTATTTGTACTAGAATATGTTTTACAATAGCTAATCCTAATCCTGTTCCACCTGTTAATTTTGATCTACTTTTATCTACTCTATAAAAACGCTCAAAAATTCTTTCTTGATGTTTTGAAGGAATCCCAATTCCAGTATCTTTTACTGTAAGAATTACTTCTTCTCCTATCTCTTTAACCGATACATGAACAGAACCATTTTCATTATTATATCGTATTGCATTATCACATAAATTATATAGAATTTCTTCTACCATTTCTTTTGTTGCATAAATATCACATGGCTCTCCATAAAAAGTAAGACTCACTTGATGTTTTTCTGCATTAATTTGCAACATATCAACACAAGTTCTTGCAACAGAATATAAACTTACTTTTTCAAAACTCATATCATTATCTAATGCATCTAATTCAGATAAACGAATAATATCATTTATTTGTCTTAATAATCGTGTAGAATTCTTGTGAATTTCTGCTGCAAACCGTATAATATCTTTTTCTCCAACCATTCCACTTTCAATAAGTTCTGAATAACCAGAAATAGATGTAAGTGGAGTTTTTAATTCATGTGAAACATTTGCAGTAAAATCTTGTCTCATTTTTGCTGCTTTAATAATATCTTGATGTTGATTGTTAATCGTTTCTATTACAGGTATCAATTCAGGATATATATGTTCAATATTTACATCACCTAAATTCTTAACCATATCTTCAATTGGAGATATTAATCTTTTTGTCAAAAATTTAGCAACAAAAAGACATAATAAAAATAAAAATAATGCAACACATAAAATAACTGGTATTGTTGTAAAATAAACACTCCAAATGTTATTTGCTTCTTTTGCAACTCTTAAAACATAGGAATCTTCTAATATAACAGCATAATAAAAAATATTCTTATTTACTGTATCTGATTTTCGTATAGATTCACCCTCACCTTTTGCAAAAGCATCAATCACTTCTGGTCGTGAACTATGATCATCTAGAGCATCAATCTTAATATCACTATCAAAAATAACTGTTCCTTCACTATTTATTATAGAAATACGAATATCGTTATTTTGATTAAAAAAATCATTTTCTATTAATATTTCTTTTTGTATACCTTTTAAAAAATTTGCATAAGATTCTAAATCTGACATTACTTGTTTTTGAAATAAATCATAAAATACGACACAAACCATAATTAATGTTAAAAGAATAGCAAGTAAAGCAATACTAAGAAGTTGAATATTTATTTTCTTTTTCAATTGCTATGCCTCCAAAATGTATCCCACATTACGAACAGTCTTTATTCTTGATCCTTCTGTGGATAACTTTTGTCGCAATGTTTTAATATGCATATCAAGTGTACGTGATTCCCCTTCAAAGTCTGTTCCCCATACTTTTTCCATTATAATATCTCTAGAAGTAACAATTCCTAAATTTTGCATTAATAATCGAAGTAATTCATATTCTTTATAGGTTAATTCACATTGCTTATCATTTACAAACACTGCATGTCTTTCATTATCAAGAAATATACCACCAATTGATAAGAACTTTTCTTCCATCATATTATTACTTCTTCTAAAAAGTGCTTTTACTCTTGATATTAATTCCATAATTCCAAATGGCTTTGCTAGATAATCATCTGCTCCTAAATCAAGCCCTTTTACTTTATCAATTTCCGTTGTTTTTGCTGTCACCATTATTATTGGAATTCTTTTTGTTTCTGAATTTGAACGTAATTTTTGTAAAATAGATAATCCATCTTCATCTGGGAGCATAACATCCAATAATATTAAATTTGGTACTTTTACTTTTATTTGTTCGAAAAAATCTTTTGCACATTCAAAATCTTCAATTTCATATCCACTATTTTTTAATGCAAATGATTCAATTTCCCTGATGTTTTTATCATCTTCTACTATATATATTAAAGGCATGATTGCTCCTCCCACATATTTCTATGTTATGAACTTATGGTAACAAATACTTATCACAATATTTTTTATATTTTTCATGAAACTCAATATTGTTTGCTTTTTTTATTTTATCAAGATATTTATGTGTATCATATCCATCTTCATTAATTTCCAATAAACAAACTGCAACATTTGAGCAGTAATCTGCAACTCTTGCAAAACTCGTTGTAATATCGATAAGAACAAATCCCATTTCAATATTACATTTTTCTTTTCGTAAACGTTTAACATGACGTTGTTTTAATTCTGCTTTTAATGTATCAATTAATTCTTCTAATGGTTCTACTTCTTTTGCTTGATCTACATTTTCTGTAATAAAAACAGAAATCGTAATATCTAAAATTTCTTTTACTGCTTGCATTAGCACATGTAATTCCTGTTGCGCTTTTTTACTAAACTTTTGCTCTTTATCAAACATTTCTTTTGCAGAATAAGCAATTGTTACTGCATGGTCTGAAATACGTTCAAAATCACTTAAGCAATGTAATAAAATATTTAAAGAATGACTATCTTTTTCTGATAAATTCTTTTGACTAAGTTTTATAATATACGTTCCTAATTTATCTTCATAACTATCTATTACTTTTTCTAATTCTACAATTTCATTAAAGCTATTTTCGTCAAAAACATCAATTAAATTCATAGCTTTATTAACAGCATCTTTTGCTAAATTTGACATACTATTTCCAACTATTTTACATTGTTCAATAGCAAAACCTGGTGTTTCAAGAAAACGAGAATCTAATAACATAAAATCTTCTTCTGTTTTATTATTTGTAACAGTTACAACTTCATCTTCTTTAATTGTTAAATATGCTAATTTTTCTAATACTTTTGAAAATGGTAATAATAATATTGTTGCTACGATATTGAATACAGTATGAACAATAGCAATTCCTGCTACACTTGCTGCTTCCTCCATAAAAGAAAATATAAAAACAGCATCTAAAAAGTAAAATAATACCATAAATACTACCGTACCAATAACATTAAAATATAAATGAACAAGTGCTGCTCTTTTTGCATTTTTACTAGCTCCAACACCTGAAATCATAGCAGTAACACAAGTTCCTATATTTTGTCCCATAATAATTGGTATTGCAGAACTAAACGGTACTGCTCCTGTTGCACATAATGCTTGTAAAATACCTACAGATGCAGATGAACTTTGTATAATTGCAGTTAAAATTGCTCCTGCTATTAACCCTAAAATTGGATTAGAAAATAATAGGAATAAATTTGTAAACTCTGGTACATTCGCAAGTGGTTTTACTGCACTACTCATTGTATCCATTCCAAACATCAATACTGCAAATCCTATTAAGATTGCTCCAACATTTTTTCTCTTTTCTTTTTTAGAAAACATAATAAGTGCTACACCTATTACTGCTAATATTGGTGAAAATGATGTTGGCTTTAATAATTTAACAAAAAAATTGCTACTTTCAATTCCAGTTAATGAAAGAATCCAAGAAGTAATTGTTGTCCCAACATTAGCACCCATAATAATTCCAATTGCTTGAGATAATTTCATAATTCCTGAATTTACAAAACCTACTACCATAACTGTTGTTGCAGAAGATGACTGAATAACTGCAGTTACTCCCGCTCCTAAAATAACTGCTTTAATTGGATTTGACGTTAATTTCTCTAATACTTTTTCTAAACGCCCTCCAGATGCCTTTGAAAGCCCTTCTCCCATAATATGCATACCATATAGAAAAAATGCCAAACCACCAACCATTGTAAATAAACTGAAAATATCCATTTTCATCTCCTTTATGCTTTGTATGTGTAATATATTTTTTATCTTATTCTAACACCATAACCTAGCTTTGTAAATTATAAGAGATAAAAAGGTAAAATCTGTGTAAAATTATTTTTTTACACAGATTTTTTTTATAATAACCTAATATTATCTACTAATCCTGTTTCTTTAAACATTTCCCATTCAGCAATATTTACTGCATGATCTCCAATTTTCTCAAAATATTTTGCAATCATCAATACATCAATGCAATCATCTTCATTTTTGGTTTGATTTTTAAGATAGGAAATAATATCTGCCTTTACCTTATTAAATAATGCATCAATCACATCATCTTCTTTTGCAATATTTTTTGCAATTTCCATATCTCTATTAATGAATGCTTTCATTGCTTTTTCTAACATTTCTCTTGTTGCTTTTGCCATTCCTTCTAAATGAGAAGAATAATGGTTCATATTTGTCGTACCAAGTCTTAAAAACAATTCTGCCATATCGCATACATGATCCCCAACTCGTTCAATATCTGTTACTACTTTAAGCGCTGCACTTACAAGTCGTAAATCTTTTGCGATAGGTTGTTGTTTTGTAATTAACGTTAAACATTTTCCTTCTATTTGGCGTTGCATATTATTAATATTTCTATCATTTTTCATAATACGTTTTATACGCATTTCATCTTCAAATTTTAATGCTTCAAATAAATCATCGTAAGAGCAAATCATAATTTCAAACATTTCTTCTACATCTTTATTTAATTCATTCAATTCACTTTCAAATACTGTTCTTGGAGACATATTTATAACCATCCTTTTCTTAAACTTTTGCTTAACCGAATCTACCTGTAATATAATCTTCTGTTTTTTTATGTTTTGGTGACGTGAAAATATTATGGGTTGTGTCTGTTTCTATTAATTCTCCTAATAAGAAAAATGCTGTAGTATCTGAAACTCTTGCTGCTTGTTGCATATTATGTGTTACTACGACAACGGTATATTTTTTCTTTAATTCTTCCATTAATTCTTCAATACGTAATGTAGAAATAGGATCAAGTGCACTAGTTGGCTCATCCATAAGTAAAACATCTGGTTCTACAGATAAAGAACGAGCTATACATAAACGTTGTTGTTGACCACCCGATAATCCAAGAGCAGATTTTTTCAATCGATCTTTTACTTCATCAAAAATTGCTGCATCTTTTAAACTTCTTTCTACAATTTCATCTAATACTGCTTTATTTTTAATTCCATGAATCCTTGGTCCATAGGCAATATTATCATAAATACTCATAGGAAATGGGTTAGGTTGTTGAAACACCATACCTATTTTTTTTCTTAATATAGTAGTATCTACTTTATCTTGATAAATATCTTCATCATCAAGATAAATAGTTCCATTAATTTTTACACCATCAACTAAATCATTCATACGATTTATACTTTTTAAAAATGTTGATTTTCCACAACCACTTGGTCCGATAAATGCAGTTACCGCATTTTCTTTTATATCAATATTTATATTTTTTAGTGCTTGGTTTGCTCCATAGAATAAATCAAGGTTTTTTGCACTTATTTTTATTTTGCTCATCTTATCCATTCCTTTCAATAAAGAAAGCTATTTTCTTTTTGTAACATCAAAATGTCTTGCTAAAACTTTTGTTAACATATTAATTATCAATACAATTACTAGTAATACAACTGCAATACCAAAAGCAACATTGTATTCTGCTTTTGACATACTTAAATATAATTCTATTGTTAATGTACCACCAGATTCACCAATTTTATTTAACAGTCCTTTTCCTAATTTCGGTAATAAGTATCCACTTCCTGCTGTAAATAATAAGGCTGCTGATTCCCCTACAATTCTACCAATTGATAAAATAATTCCCGTTAAAATTCCAGGCATCGCTGATGGTAAAATTACAGTACGAATCATATACCATTTTGTAGCACCAATTCCAAGTGCACCTGTTCTATAACTTAACGGCACTGTTTTTAAAGCTTCTTGTGTATTTCTTGTGATTAAAGGGAGAATCATAATTGTTAATGTAAGTGCACCTGTTAAAATAGAATATCCAAGTTTTAAAGTTTCTCCAAAGAATATTCTACCAAATAATCCAAAGATAATAGAAGGAATTCCTGATAATGTTTCTGTTGTAAACTCTATGAGTCTTACGATTCTTCCTGGTTTAGCATATTCATTTAAATATACTGCACTTCCTACTCCAATAGGTGTTGCAATGACTAATGTAATTACAACAATATATAATGTGTTTACTATATTTCCTGCAATTCCTTTTGTACCTTTTATAGTACTTTTTACAGTTGTTATAAAATCCCAATTTACAACTGAAAATCCTTTATAAAATACGTATGCTATAATTCCTAATAATAAACTTACTGAAAGGATTGCACTTAAATATATAATTCCTTTTAAGATCATTTCGTTTGTTCTTCTTTTTTTAAGGGTTAGACTATTCATTTTCTTTATCTCCCTGTTTTAGAATTTTTGTTAATACAATATTAATAATCATAATAAATGCGAAAAGAACAAGTCCAATTGTAAATAATACTTCTCTATGTAAATCTCCTGCATATGACATTTCACTTACAATTGCAGTTGTTAAGAAACGTACTGAATTAAATGGTAGTGGAAAATTTACACTACTTCCTGAAACTAAACTAATTGCCATCGCTTCTCCAATTGCTCTACCAACACCTAGTACAATCGCAGTTATAATACCTGATTTCGCTGCTGGCAAAACCACTTTGAAAATCGTTTGTATATTTGTCGCACCAAGTGCTAAAGAAGATGCTCTTAAACTTGGTTCAACCGCTCTAATTGCAGATTCACTGATATTAATAACTGTTGGCAATATCATAATTGCTAATACTATAACTGCCGATATCAAATTTGCACCACCCGTAAATTGATGTGTTGTTGAACCAGCAAATAATTTTAATTCCAACTTATACATAATAGGATTTAAAATCATAATCCCTAATAATCCGTAGATTACAGAAGGAATTCCTGCTAATAATTCAACTGCTGGTTTTACGATTGCTGCTACTTTTTTAGGTGCAACTTCTGATAAAAATACTGCTGTAAGCACTGCAATTGGAACACCGATTATAATAGCTAATGCTGTACCTGTTATAGATGTTAATATTACATAAAATATTCCATAACTCGGTTCTTTTGCCGTTGGTTGCCAATTTGTGCCAAATAATATTTCTTTTATACCTACTTTAAATAATGCTGGAGTTCCATTGAGAATCATATAAATTGTTATAGAAGCTACTGCTAATATTGCAAAGCAAGCACAAATTAAAAATATTACTTGAGCAATTTTTTCAACTAAGGACTTTGTTTTATTATTTCCTACAATTGATAATGTTTTCATTTTAATTATCATCCTTTTCTCATAATATGGCAATTTGTGAAAAACACAAATTGCCACATGAAAATTTTTTCTATTTTGTTTGAATTTTTTATTGAGCAGGAATTAATCCTACTGTTTCAATAATTTCTTTACCTTCTGCTGATTGTACAAATGCAAAGAACCCTTGAACTACTTCATTTTGTTCTGAAATTTCTCCTTTTGTTGCCATTACGAATGGTCTACTTAAAAAGTAATCTCCTGCTTGAATATTTTGTGCTGTAGCTTCAACACCTTCTAATGAAAGTGCAATTACAGAATCATCTACTACATCTAAAGATACGTATCCAATTGCACCTGCTGTAGCTGCAACTCTACCCATTACTGCTCCTGTTGAATCAATTTCACTTGCATAAGCACAAACATCTTCTACACCAAGAATTTCTTCAAATGCTCCTCTTGTACCAGATCCTGCTTCACGTCCAATAACTATGATTGCACTATCTTCTCCCCCAACTTCACTCCAGTTTGTAATTTCGCCTTTATAAATTGCAATTAAATCATCTTTTGATAATTCTGTTACAGTGCTTGAGCTATGTACAACTACTGCAATACCATCAATTGCCACAATATTTTCCACTGCTCCTGCTTCAATTTCACTGTCTTTAAGATTTCTTGATGAATTTCCAATATCAACACTTCCTGCAACTACTGCTTCAACTCCTGCTGATGAACCTGTAAATTCTGCATTAATTGTTAAATTTGGATATTTTTCCATAAGTATTTCAGCTAATGAGTTTGCTAATTTTTCCATTGATGTACTTCCAGCCATTGAAATTGTTCCACTTAAATCAGCTACAGTTTCAACTTCTTGCACTTCTTCTACCACTTCTTCTACTACTGATGATGTATCTTCAGCAACTGATGTTACTTCAGTTGTTGTTGTAGAACTTGAACTTCCACATCCCATTAATAATCCTGTTGATAATACTGTTGCACCTAATAATGCAACTAATTTTTTACTTAATTTTTTCATAAAATATTTTCCTCCATAAATTTACGTGATTTCTTTCACATTCCGAAGTGTAACAAATAGAATTTATTTCAACTATCAATTTTTCGTAAGAATAATGTAAGATTTATGTAAAATATCATTTTTATCAGAATCTATTTTTGAAATTGACTTTTATTATAAAATGTATTATTCTGAAAAACAGATGGCTTTAAATAAATTGAAGGGAGAAAGACAAAAGAATGGACACAGGTCGAAGTTGTGGTCGAAGTAATAACAGCGAATTTAAAATCAAATTATGTTTCGATATAGATAGGTCAATTTTGTCTTTTTTCCTATTATAAGAAACGAAACTAATTTATTTTCTATTCGCTACAATTAAAAGGAGAATAGAAATGATTGGAATTTATAAAACAGAAAATGGCATCTTACAAAAATTAGATGCACCAACTCTCGATTGCTGGATTACATTAACAAATCCTACGGAGTTTGAACTAAATTCAATTTCTAAAGAATTTGAAATTGAAATGGATGATTTAAAAGCCGCTCTTGATGATGAAGAACGCTCTCGTATTCAAAAAGAAGATAATTATACGATGGTTTTAGTGGATGTTCCTACTGAAACAACTAGCAATAGTAAAAAAACATATACAACAATTCCTATGGCAATTATCGTTTGTAGAACATGTTTAATTACTGTTTGTCTGGAAGAAACTCCTGTACTACAATCATTTATTAATTCAAAGATTCGTAATTTTCACACATATATGAAAACAAGATTCTTACTTCAAATACTTTATAGAAATTCTACACTCTTTTTACAATACCTAAGATATGTAGATCGAAAAAGTGATGAAGTAGAAAAAAAATTACATCGTTCAACAAAGAATCAAGAGTTAATTGAATTGTTAGAATTAGAAAAAAGCCTTGTATATTTTACAACTTCTCTTAGATCAAATGAAATTGTCTTAGAAAAACTGCTTCGTACAGATAGCATAAAGAAGTATCCTGAAGATACTGATTTACTTGAAGACGTTATTATTGAAAATAAACAAGCAATTGAAATGGCAAATATTTATAGTGGAATTTTAAGTGGAATGATGGATGCTTTTGCATCTGTTATATCTAATAATTTAAATATTGTTATGAAATTTCTTGCAACTATTACGATTGTACTATCTATTCCTACTATGATTTTTAGTGCATATGGTATGAATTTAAATCCTGCAGGTATGCCATTTGGCGACAGTATATTTGGATTTGGTATTGTCATTGCATTATCAATTTTTATAAGTTTAGGTGTTGCAGTTATCTTTATGAAAAAGAATTTATTTTAAAAAAGCTATCAATACTCCAAATTAAAATGGATGTATTGATAGCTTTTCTTTTTAATAAAACATTATATTAATGTCTGTGTTTTCAGAAATTCCATCTACCTTACCAGATGCTGTATATTGCCACATTTTTATATTGTAAGGAAAATTAAGAGGATATCTATAGTAAGCAAACCATTTTTCATATGATTCTAGTTGATCAAACTCTAACATAATCATAAAACTTTTTAAATTCCCATAAATCATTGGTTCATATCCTGCTTCTTTGATTTTCTCACAAAAAGCAATCACATTTTTTGTTCTTTGTTCTTTTGATAGATTTTTTGTTCTTGTTTTTTCTAATGATGCTGATTCTTCCACATCAATAACAACAGGCATTTTAATATTATATCCGTTTAAATTTTCTATTACAAATTCAGCTTCTTCAATCGCTTCTGACTCTGTTAAAGCTTCTGTAAAAAAATATACTCCAGTATCAATTCCAGCTTCAAGACTACCCTTAATATTATATAAATATGTTTCGTCTAAAACAATTTTTCCACTTTCATACCCTCTAAATCCAAGACGAATAATGGCATATTCTATTCCATCATTTTTTACTTTTTTCCAATCAATTGTACCTTGAAATTTTGAAACATCGATTCCTTTTTTTCCAATTTGTACTCCATCTTCATGGTACAAAACATCTCCTTCATACTTGCCTGTTTCTTCATTTTTTATAGGTAATGTAAAGTTTTCTTCTACATACTTATTTTGTTTTAATTCTTTATTGACTTTAAAAAAATGATATTTTCCACCATCAGCTACTACAATTTCATCAGGAAACAGATATTGTAATAAAGACAATGCTGTATCACCTTCTTGCATCATTACTCTTATATCATTTAATAATTTACTTTTTTCATCCTCATCTTGTGAAATCTCTTTTTCATCATTTATTTGTACTTCGGACTCTGTATTTTCTTCTATATTTTCTTCTTCCACTAAAGCAGTTTCTAGTGTAGCCATTTTACTTTTGATATATAATACTCCTAATATAGTTGCCGATGCTACTGAAATAATGGATACACAAAGCAAAATTATAATTAATGCATCCTTATTTGAATTTCTTTTCTGTTTTCTTTCATTCGTATTTTGATTCATTTCTACACGTCCTTTATTATTTCAATGTTTTAAAATATTCCTCTGCATATACTGTAACACATTTATCTGCTAATTGTCTCATACTATTTATTTCCTTTTGATAAGAATCAATGGTAAGTAAATATTTATTTTCTTTTATTTTACTTACTATAAATTCATTGATATCTTGATCAAAATGAATGGGATCCATATATTTATCTAAATCTGTAACAATTTCTTCTATTGTTTGAAAATAATAAAATGATACGTTTTCATATACTAATAATTCTCCAAGTAGACTTTCTAAAGCATAGAAATAGGACTCTGTTAAGCCATTTTGATATGCTTCAAACCACCATAAATAAGAATATGGTGGAATAATAAATATAAATTTTGTTTCTTGATGTTCCTTTACAAGATTTAAAATACTAGTATTATTAAAATTGATTGCATCCTTTAATTCTTTAACATCTTGCATTTCTTTTTTTTCTGTTGTTTTCTCATAATGCATTGTATTAAACGTTTTATACTGTGCCCAATTATAAGCTTCTCCTTCGTCATAATCACCTATCAAAGATTTTGCAATCATATGAGGAATATCTTCTAATAATACATCTTTATTTAATAAATATTGTATATCATCGAACGGATTCTTATTGTAAAGATACGTTGGCATTCCCTCTTGTACAAAATGATTTGTCTCTTTTGAAATAAGAGCTGCTAAGTCTAGACTATAAAATATATAATCTAATGTTTGATACTCATAAGACTTATTAATGAAATACATTAAATCAGACGTTGTTCCGCCTGCACGAATCGTTTTAATTGTTGTGGTATGAAATGCTTCATCAAACCATTTCGAATTATAATTTTCTGCAACAGAAGAACCAACTAAAATACTATTATACTCAAAATTCTTAATTGTTCCAATCACTTGATATTCTGCTTTTGTTGATACTGCCTTTAAAAAACCAATTGGTTTGTGATAATGATAAAAAGGATCAATTATATATACAATCATTGCAACTATACTCATAATACTCAAGGCAGTTATCATTAATTTTTTTAAAAATTGTTGTTTCATGAAATATATTCCTGCCCTTCTTTAAAAATCAAAATATAGAAATGTACTAACTCCAGAAAGTGATATTACTGACCAAGTAAATAAAATGCCTAAAAGAATAGCAAATTTATTTGTATTGATTCTTTCTTTTAAAATCTCTTCAATATTTCGCCCTTTTATTATTATACTAGATATTAGTAATATAACTAAAAATGCTATAAAGTAAAATCCTCTAATCATTGTTGGTGCAATAATTTTTAATACTTGTTCTATAAAATATAATTCTGGTATCTTCATATATTGTGCCATATCAATTGCAAATTTAAAACCAAATGGATTAAAAAGCCCTTTTATAATTATAAATGCATCTTCTACTGATTCACTACGAAAGAATATAAATGTAAATAAAACAAATGAAAACGTATAAAGCCAATGAAAAAATGATTTTTTTTCTTTTTTCTTAATTACTTGTTCTATTGAAACACCAAGTCCATTTAATCCCCCCCATATAACATAAGTCCAACTAGCACCATGCCAAAATCCACTTAATAAAAAAACAATGATCGTATTTCTTATTTTATAAAGCTTTCCCTTTTTTCCTCCACCTAATGGAATATATACATAAGTTAGGAAAAAACGATATAACGTCATATGCCATCTATTCCAAAAATCTTTAATCGAATTAGCTTTGTATGGACTATTAAAATTTCTTGGAATAGAAAAATTAAACATTTTACCTATACCAAGCGCCATATCACAATATCCACTAAAATCAAAATATAATTCAAATGCAAATGCTACAATAAAAAGTACTGCTGACCAAGTAGTAAAATAATATCTTGCATGATACGCATTATTTACTACAAGTCCTAAAGTATCTGCAAGAAGTACTTTTTTACTCAATCCTATAATAAATTGAGCGCAACCATCTGTAAAATTTCTAGTATCAAATTTTCTTTTTTCTTTATCACGAAATTGTGGAATTAATTCACTATGCAATACGATTGGTCCAGCCACTAGTTGTGGAAAAAAAGTTACAAACATTCCATACTCTAAAAAACTATAATGTGGTGCTAATGATTTACTTCGATCAATAATATAAGATATTTGCTGAAATGTAAAAAAACTAATGCCAAGTGGTAATACAATATGTTTTAATGCAAAGCTTTCATTAAAAAGAACATTCATATTTTCGATAAAAAAATCATAGTATTTAAAATAAAATAAAATACCTAAATTAAATGCTACACCTATAAATCCTATCATTCTCTTATTTGAAAAGATATCCATACTTTTACTAATAATGAAATTTATAATACAACTAATTAAAATAATAAATAAGTAATTCGTATTAAAATAAGCATAAAACCATAATGACATTACAAATAAGTATACATTTGATAATTTATCTTGATTTATTTTATTTAGAAAAAACCAACCAAGTAATATCATTGGTAAAAATAAAAATATAAAAATATATGAGTTAAATAACATACTTTATCCAATCTATTTTATAAAATACCATTTAATTCCTGGTATAAATTCTTTGCGTAATGATCAGTCATTCCACAAATATAATCTGTTACGAGTAAAAGTCTTAAATATAATTTTTCTTCTTCTGGCAATCCTTTTGCATATTTATGATAGATTCTTTTATAATCTTCAGATATCAAAGAAACTAATTTTTCATGTACAGAAGTTAATTTTTTATCTGTATCGTAATATATAATTGCGTTCACAAACTTATCAAATAAAAAGTTTAAAATCATTTCTGCTGAGATTTCTATTTTATAAATGGGTTTTGATGTAAATACATAACGATATGCAATATCTCCTAATGCATCCATAATAGTAATTACATCTGTTCCAGCAAATAAATCTTTATCATAAGTCCCAGCCATAATTTCGTCGTAATGTTCTATAAAACTATCACTTGCTGCAAATAATAATTTTCCTTGGATAGCAACAACCCAATTTTGAATAGCATACATTTCTGGAGTTTCATAATGATTATCTACTGCTTTTTTATACTTTTCTTCTAATCTTGTTACCATTTTATAATAATCACTATTTACATACTTGTCTTTATACGTACTTTTTCCTTTTTTGTGAAGTTCTTGTAACAAATCATTATAAGAGATGCATTTTTTCTTAACTGCATCTTCTATATCTGCAGTTTTATAAGCAATATCATCTGCTGCTTCTAATAAAAATGTTAGAGGATGTCTTGCACCTTTTGTTTTTACATTTGACTCTATTGTCTCATATGTTTTTTGATCTGCATAAAAATATCCCATTTTTTTATCTTTTATATTTCCGCTTTTTTTATTCACATTAAGAGAAGATACAGGATATTTTATAATAGTTGCTAGCAATGCATTTGTTAAATTCATACCATTTTCATCTACTAAAAAATGAAGCTTTGTTACAACACGAAGTGCCTGAGTATTTCCTTCAAAATTGTAAAAATCTTGTTGCATTTGCTCCTTTAAAATTTCACTTAATGTAATACCATTCATTGATAATTTTTTCAAATTTTCTTTGAACCATTCTTGTATTGATGTTTCTCCAAAATGACCAAAAGGTGGATTCCCTATATCATGTATTAAACCTGCACACTGTAAAATATCACATATTTCTTGTTTGTTTTGTATTGTAAAATCTTTGTCTTTTTTTCCTGTTAATATTTTTTCTGCTACATTTTGACCCAATGATTTTGCAAAAGAAGATACCTCAAGAGAATGAGTTAATCTCGTTCTTATATAATCACTCTTATCTAAAGGAAATACTTGCGTTTTATCTTGTAAACGACGAAAAGAAGCACTACCAATAATTCTATGGTAGTCCTTCTCAAATTCTGTTCGTAAATCATTACTTGTTGTACTTTTACTAAAACTTCTTATTCTATTTGAAGATAATAATTGGTTCCAATTCATAAATAGGATTACCTTTCTGTTCTTGCATTTGTTTCTTATTCTAACAATAATAAAAAGTTTATTCAACTATCTTTAGAAAGGTTTTATTTTATTATTCATATCTTAATGCTTCAATTGGATCCATTTTAGCTGCTTTATTTGCAGGGTAATATCCAAAAAATACGCCAATTGCCATAGAAAATCCTAATGATAATATAATACTAGTAATAGATGGAGTAGCTGGAGTTCCCATTAGATTTGCTAAAGTAATTCCTCCAATGATTCCTATTATAATTCCTATTATTCCACCAATAACACAAATAATAATTGCTTCAATTATAAATTGAATTCTAATAGAACTATTGTTAGCACCTAGTGCTTTTCTTGTTCCAATTTCTCTTGTTCGTTCTGTAATAGATACCAACATAATATTCATAACACCTATTCCACCTACTAATAATGCAATTCCTGCTATAAGTGAGATCGCAGCCGTTACAGTATCTAAAATATCTGTCATAGCACTTACAATAGATGCCATGCTCATTGCACTTACTTCAAAATATCTATTATTTCTATAATAGGTGTTAAAAAAATTCTTTGTTGTTGTAGCAAATTGGTCTGGATCTATTCCCTCATTTGTTACTATTGTAAATGTAGAATAATATTCTTTATGATTTTTTTCTAATGCTGTTTTTAATGGAATATATGCACTTGTTGTCATATCTTTTTCAGATGACATATTCATAGAAAAGCCATTATCTACATATTCATATACACCAATAATCGTATATGTTTCATATATATCATTAAGATTTACTTGTATCGTAGCTCCTATTGCCTCATCCATATTTCCTTTAAAAATGTTGTTTACTGTTTTGTCTGATATAATAATTACTTTATTTCCATTTTCTGTTTCATTCTTTTCAAAATATCTGCCCTTTAAAATAGTAATATCATTTGCAATAAAATATCCAAAACTTACACCCATTATTGAAGTATTTGCATATTTACTTCCATCTATAAATTGCCCATTTCCAATACTTTCTGAAACGGAAATTGCATAAATATCATTTGGATATGTTTCACAATAATTTTCAAGCATTTCCTTTGTAAAATAATCTTCTTCTGTAGCAGCCCTCATACTATTATCTACTGTACCAAATGTTGCACCACTTTCATTACTTTCTTGATCTTCTTCCTTTTGAACAAGTCCAACTGTTATATTATTTGCACCCATTGAAGATAAATTCCCAGTAATTGAAGAAGTAATAGAATTTCCAACCGTCATAATTGCTATAACAGATGAAATACCTATGATAATTCCTAACATAGTAAGAAGGGCTCGCATTTTATTGGCAATTAAACTTGAAAGTGCAAGTCTTATATTTTCCAAAATTAACATGGCTTCCCTTTCCCCTTTCTTTCTCCAACAATCGTTCCATCTTTCAATGTAATAATTCTCTCTGTTTCTTCTGCTAATTCATTTGAATGAGTGATTAAAACAATTGTTTTTCCTTCTTCTTTATGAAGTTTATGAAACAAGTCCATTACCATTCTACCTGTTGTCGAATCTAGAGCTCCTGTTGGTTCATCTGCTAGAATTATTGAAGGATTATTACACATTGCTCTAGCAATTGCAACTCTTTGTTTTTGGCCACCTGATAATTCCTCTGGTAGGTGATTCATACGATCTTCCATTCCAACCATTTCTAATAATTCTTTTGCTCTCTCAATTCTTTGTTTTCTTGAAATTCCTGCATATAGCATAGGCATTTCCACATTTTTTATGGCATTTGTTCTTGAAATTAAATTATATGTTTGAAAAACAAAACCTATTTTTCTATTTCTAAGACTTGCAAGTTCATTGTCCTTTGCCTCATTTATATTAACATCATCTAAACTATAAGTTCCCTCAGTTGGACGATCTAAAATACCTATAATATTCATAAGTGTTGATTTTCCAGATCCAGATGCACCAACAATAGAAACAAATTCACCTTCTTTTATATCTAATGTTATTCCATTTAAAATTTGTAATTCATTTGGTTGACCAATATAAAATCGTTTTATAATACCATCTAATCGTATAATTGTTTTAGAAGCCACTCATTGGTCCTCCTCCCATCATAATGGAATTTAAATCAAATGACTGTGTTTCAGATATTACAACTACATCCATTCCTACATCTAAATCACCTTCTAAAATTTCCACATAATAATCGCTTTCAATTCCAGTAGTTACATAAATTTTTTCTCTATTTTCTGGAAGATTTTCCCCTTTTATTACTTCTACAAATTTACGATTCTCATCGTCTAATTGGATTGCATTATAAGGAACTGTTAAAATATCTTCCTTACTGTCAATAATAATACTTAATTTTGCTGTCATATCTAATTTTAAATCATCACATAGTGTAATAACATCAATTTTTATATTATATGTAATACCAGATGTTGATCCTGCTGTTACTACAGTTGCTCTTGGTGCTATATAAGAAATTTCTCCATCTAATTCTAAATCACCTGTACCGTTTGTTTTAATTATTACTTTTTGACCTACTTTTATTTTACTAATATCATATTCATCAATTTCTGCTGATACTTCATACTTACTAATTTCTTCAATTGTTAAAATACTTCCACCATTATATTTTTTTCCTTCTTCCACTGATAAAGAAGTAATTACTCCTGAAAAAGGTGATACTATCTTTGTTTCTTCTAATTGTGTTTCATATTGCTCAATTTGTTGTTTTTCTGTTAAACCAATTGTTGATGCCGTTAATTGATTTGTTTTAAAATTGTCTTCTTGGTTTGAAATAGCAGTCTTGTTATTTCTTTCACTATCTTCTTTTACTCTTACTTGCTGTTCATATGCTGACAATTTTGTATCTACTGTCGCTTCTGCTTGTGTTATTAAACCTTCGTAGGAAGAAATACTCCCGCTATGTACCGAATAATTTCTTTGTGCTTCAACATATTCTGCACTTGCTTGGTTAAATAAAGCAGTTGCTTCATTAAATTTTGTTTGAATAGATACTAAATTTTTTAATTCATCATCTATTTCATTTGTCAAAATAGGATTAATAGATGCTGAATTTAATGTATTCAAATTTAGATTTTCTATATTAATACCTGAAAAATCATAACTAGAATCTGTATAAATTTCTGTTAATTCTCTTTTTGCTTGTTCAAAGTTTATTTTTTCTGTAGTTATTTGTGCTTGATAAGCATTCATCTCACTTTGTTTTTGATTTGATAAGTTTTCTGAATAATTTGCATTGTATTTTGCTTGTTCTAAATCTTTTTTTGCTTGTTCTAAGTCTTTTCGTGCTTCTTCTAAATCGTTATATTTATCCGTTACATCTTTTTCATTTCTACTTGCATCAATTGCTGCAGCTGTTTTTGCTTCTTCTAATGATCGATTTGAAGATTCTACACTAATATTTGTTTTTCCGCTATTTGCATTTAAATTCTTTTTTGTATTTGCTAGACTTGTTTCAATATCATCTGCATTAAATTCTACAATTAACTCCCCAGCTTCTACATAATCTCCAATTTCTACATATAATTTTTCTACTTCTACTGATGTAAGATTTACAGAAAGCTCTGTTTTATTTGGACTAATAATTGAGCCAGTTGCAGATACACTACTTACAAGTGATCTCTTTTCCATTGTATGTATTTCTACTTGATTCATCGCTTCTAGCATAGCATTTGCTGCTTTATTACAACTTCTTACAAACATACTGATAAATAAGATTAAGATTAATAAGATAGAAAGCACAATCACCTTCTTTTTATTCTTTTTTATCCATCCTCCAATTTTTTTCATATTCCTTGATTCCTTTCGATTTAAAATGATACTTATTTTATTTTTTCATATTGCAATAATATTATACAAAGCTAAACTGAAACTAAACAAACGTATTTTGTAATTCTACATAAAAAATTGTTTCTTTTTCTGTACTCTCTACAACTATCTTTCCTTTGTGTAATTCTATTATTTTTTTTGCGATTGATAATCCTAAACCTGTTCCTTCTAAAAAATGCGAAACTTCTTCTTGATAATATTTATTAAAAATTCGCTTTTTTGCATCCTCACTTATTTTAGGACCATTATTTGAAATTGAAATAATAGTTTTATCTTCTGTCTGTTCTATTCCAATTTTTATTGCATTATGCTCATAGGAAAATTTTATCGAATTATCAATTAGATTAATCCATATTTGTTTTAGTAAATCTTCATTTCCTTGAATGGTGTATTCTTCAAAATCAGCAATAACCTTTAAGTTTTTTTCATTCCATTTTTTTTCTAAAATTAAAATGGAATTTCTCATTTGTTCAGATAAATTAAAATATGTAATATCTGTTAAAATATTTTGATTTTCTAATTTTGTTAAGTTAAGAATTTTTGTTGCCATATCAGCTAAACGACCAGACTCCTCAGCTATTATTGTTAAATATTCCTTTTGTTTTTCTGATAAATTATTTTCTTTTAATAATAACTTAGCAAACCCTCTGATTGAAACTATCGGTGTTTTGAATTCATGAGAAAAATTATTAATAAAATCAGTGCGAAGCATTTCTGTATTTTGTAATTCATTTGCCAAAATATTAAAACTTTCTGAGATATCTGATCCAACTTTATATTTTCCAATATTCAATCTAGTATCATATTTTCCATTTGCTAATTGATTTAATCCATTAATTAATTTATTAACTGGCTTCATTGGAATAGAACTAATAATCGTTGCTACAACCGTACCTGTCGTTATACTTACCATAGAAAAAATAAAAATTGGTGTCAAAACATTAAAAGTTCTTGTTTCTCCTAATAATTCTGCTTTTGTTAAAAGATAAATTACGCCTCCTACAATAAGCATAGTTATAACAAATATAATAAAAACAAGTAAGGAAAATATTAATGTAATTGCAATAGAAGCATGTGGATTTTTTTTTGATTTATTCATCATTTTTTACCGCCCTATATCCTAATCCTCTTACAGATTCTAATTCAAATTCTTTCCATCCATCAAATCGCTTACGGAGCCTTCCAATATGTACTGTTACAGTCTCCCATCCAGTGTCGCTATCCATCCCCCAAATTTCATCCATAAGTTGAATGCGTGTAAATATTTTCCCTGGATATGATAATAATTTATAAAGAAGTAAAAATTCTTTTTGTGGAATAATTTGTTTTTCTCCATTTTTAACTACACTAAAGGAATCATAATCAAGAATAATATTTCCAATAACTATTTTTTTATTATTTGCAATTTTTGCTCGTCGTAAAAGCGCTTTGATTCGTAAAAGCATTTCTTCTTCATCAACTGGTTTTGTCATATAATCATCGATACCTGCAAGAAACCCTTTTTTTCGATCTATCGGTAATTGTTTTGCGGATACCATTAAGATTGGCATTTCATTATTTTCTTCTCTTACTATTTTCGTAAATTTATATCCATCCATTTTAGGCATCATAATATCAAGTAAAATAAGATCAATATGTTCTTTATCCATAATAGCAAGAGCATCTTCACCATTTTCTGCAATGGAAACACTATAATTTTCAGCTTCTAATACAGCCATCATAAGTCGCCTTGTATTTTTATCATCATCTACAACAAGAATATGAAACATTTCTATTCTCCTTTTACTATTTTCTTTTAAAATAACGAAAAGAAGCAGAAATCTAACTTATTTATTAGATTTCCTGCCTCTACTTCATTTTAAACTATCTAATTACTTTATAAGCTTATCTTCTTTTAAAATATGAGAAATAAGCCAATCATTTAAAAATTCTAACATTTCGTATATTACTTCTTCTTGATTTTCATCAATATCAATGAATTCAAAATCTTCTAGTTTTTCGATAAATTGAATATGTTGTTCTTTTTGAATATCAATTCTATCATATTGAATTGATTCCATATATGTTTCTTCATTGCTAAAATGAATTTTTGTATAATCTTTTAATTCTTCTAAAATATTTTTTATTTCATCATATTTATCTGAACTAAATTTGTCTTTTAATAAAAAATAAGCTTCATTAGCATATTTAAATAATTTTGCATGTTCCTCATCTATTTGCTCTATACCTGTTAAAAATTCATTTTTCATTTTATACATCTTATTCTTCCTCATTTTCAGCTTGAATTTCAACATCAACTTCACTTTCACTATTTAATTCATTTTCATCATCATCTGATAATTTTCCACGAACTTTTGCAATTTTTGCAACTTTTACTTTTTCATCTAAATTAATCATTTTAACTCCAGATGTTATTCTTCCTAATGTTGAAATATTTTCCATACGAAGTTGAATAATAATGCCTTCTGTTGTAATCATCATAATTTCATGTTCATTATTAACTGCTTTTACACCTACTACATCTCCTGTTTTTTCAGTTATTTTATAACATTTTACTCCTTTACCACCTCTTTTTTGAATGGTAAATTCATCTAAATATGTTCGTTTACCCATACCATTTTCAGACACTATAAGTAAGGAATCTCCCTGATGATCTAATTGCATTCCAATGATTTCATCATTGTGTGCTAAATTCATTCCAATAACACCCATAGACATTCTTCCTGTATTTCTTACATCTGTTTCTTTAAAACGAATACATTGTCCATGTTTTGTTACTAAGAAAATTTCTGTTTCTTTATTTGTTGTTTTTACTTCTATTAATTCATCGTCTTCTCTTAAATTAATAGCAGCAAGTCCATTTTTTCGAACATTACTATATTCTAAAATTGAAGTTTTCTTTATTGTTCCTTTTTTAGTAACCATAAATAAATTTTGTTCTTCTTCATAACCTTCTATCGGAATAATCGCAGATATTTTTTCTAATGGATTTAATTGAAGTAAATTAATAATTGCTGTTCCTCTTGCTGTTCTTCCTGCTTCTGGTATTTCATATCCTTTTAAACGATATACTCTACCAAGATTTGTGAAAAACATAATATAATTATGAGTCGATGTCATAAGTAAATCTTCAATATAGTCATCTTCAATGGTTTGCATTCCTTTAATGCCTTTTCCACCTCTATTTTGAGATTTAAAATTATCTACTGTCATTCGTTTTATATATCCAAGACTTGTCATAGCAATTACAGTATTTTCTTTTGGAATTAAATCTTCCATCGAAATATCAAATTCATCATACCCAATTTGACTTTTTCTTTCATCACCAAACTTCTCTTTTATAATTGATATTTCTTCTCTAATAACACCTAAAAGCAAGTTTCTATTTCCTAAAATAGCTTTTAATTCAGCAATTTTTTCTAATAATTCATTATGTTCTTTTTCTAATTTTTCGCGTTCTAACCCTGTTAATGCACGAAGTCTCATATCAACAATTGCTTGTGCTTGTACTTCTGTTAATCCAAATCTTTCGATTAATCCTTCTTTTGCAATAGCAGTATTACTACTTGCTCTAATAATTTTAATTACTTCATCAATAAAATCAAGTGCAATTAACAAACCTTGTAAAATATGATCTCTTTCTTCTGCTTTATTTAAATCATATTGAGTTCTTCTTGTAACAACTTCTTCTTGATGAGCAAGATAGTATTTTAACATATCAAGAAGATTTAATATTTTTGGTTCATTATTTACTAAAGCAAGCATTATAATACCAAACGTATCTTGTAATTGTGTATGTTTGTACAATAAATTAAGGATCACATTTGCATTAGCATCTCTTCTTAATTCGATTACAATACGCATACCATCTCTATCTGATTCATCTCTTAAGTCTGTAATTCCGTCTAATTTTTTATCTCTATGTAACTCCGCAATTTTTTCAATTAATTTTGCTTTATTCACCATATATGGAAGTTCTGTTACGATAATTTGCGATTTACCATTTGGAAGAGTTTCAATATTTGTAATTCCTCTTACACGTACTTTTCCACGACCAGTTCGATATGCTTCATCTGAACCTCTTGTACCTAAAATTAAACCACCTGTTGGAAAATCTGGTGCCTTAACTAAATCTAAAATTTCTTCAATTTCAGTTTCTCTATCTTCAATAATTTTATTATCAATAATTTTAACAACAGCACTAATTACCTCTCTTAAATTATGAGGTGGTATATTTGTTGCCATACCTACAGCTATACCTGTAGTTCCATTTACTAACAAGTTTGGATATCTACTTGGTAAAACAACAGGTTCTCTTTCTGTTTCATCAAAGTTTGCTGCATAATCAACCGTATTTTTATTGATATCTGAAAGCATTTCCATTGATATTTTAGAGAGTCTTGCTTCTGTATAACGCATTGCCGCAGCACCATCACCATCCACAGAACCAAAATTTCCATGTCCATCAACTAGAGGATATCTTGTTGACCATGGTTGTGCCATATTTACTAAAGCACCATAAATAGAACTATCACCATGAGGGTGATATTTACCCATTGTATCACCGACAATACGTGCACATTTTCTATGTGGCTTATCTGGTCCATTATTTAATTCAATCATAGAATATAAAACTCTTCTTTGAACTGGCTTCAGACCATCTCTTATATCTGGTAATGCACGAGCAGCAATAACACTCATCGCATAATCTATATAAGAGTTTTCCATTGTTTCTTTTAATCCAACATGTTTGACGCTATCAAATATTTTGTCATCCATTTCTGTCTCCATTCCTGCGCAAATTATAGCGCATTGCAACTTTTGCTATTTATACATCAAGATTTTTTACAAATTTTGCATTTTTTTCTATAAATAATCTTCTTGGTTCTACTTTATCACCCATTAAGGTTGAAAATGTTAAGTCTACTTCTGTTTCTGAATCTTCATCTATCATTACTTTTAAAAGTACTCTTTTTTCTGGATCCATTGTTGTATCCCATAATTGCTCTGCATCCATTTCTCCAAGACCTTTATATCGTTGTATTTTATTATTTTGATCTCGTCCTACTTCTTCAAGTATTTTTGCTAATTCATCATCACTATAAGCATACCAAACTTTTTTATTTTTTTCTAATTTATAAAGTGGTGGTTGCGCTAAATATACATAACCTTGTTTGATTAACTCAGGCATAAAACGATATAAAAATGTTAATAGTAATGTTGCAATATGAGCTCCATCCACATCGGCATCTGTCATAATAATAATTTTATGATATCTTAATTTTTCAATTGTAAAATCTTCATGTATCCCTGTACCAAATGCTGTAATCATTGCTTTAATTTCTGCATTTGAATATATTTTATCTAATCTTGCTTTTTCTACATTCAGAATTTTTCCACGTAACGGTAAAATTGCTTGAGTTGCTCTACTTCTAGCAGTTTTTGCACTACCACCAGCAGAGTCCCCTTCTACGATATAAATTTCACAATTTTCAGGATTTTTATCTGAACAATCTGCTAATTTACCAGGTAATGCAGTTCCCTCTAGTGCTGATTTTCTTCTTGTTAAATCTCTTGCTTTTCTTGCTGCATCTCTTGCTCTTTGTGCCAAAATAGACTTTTCACATATAATTTTAGCAACTTGAGGATTTTGCTCTAAAAAGTATGTTAATTGTTCACTAACAATTCCATCCACTGCTCCTCTTGCTTCAGAATTTCCAAGCTTTTGTTTCGTTTGTCCCTCAAATTGTGGTTCTTCAATTTTTACACTGATAATAGCTGTCATACCTTCTCGAATATCTTCACCACTTAAGTTTTGCTCATTGTCTTTTAATAATTTTTTTCCTCTTGCATAATCATTAAATGTTTTTGTAATTGCATTTCTAAATCCAAATAAATGTGTACCACCTTCTGGAGTTGTTATATTATTTACAAAACTATAAATATTTTCTGCATACGTATCATTATGTTGTATTGCTACTTCTACTTCTACGTTATTTTTCTTTCCTTCAAAATACATTACATTTTCATACAAAGGTGTTTTTGCATTATTCAAATAAGAGACAAACTCTTTGATTCCACCTTCGTAATGAAATGCTTCTTCTTCTTCACTTCTATTATCTTTAAGCACAATTTTAAGGCCTTTTGTTAAAAAAGCCATTTCTCTTAATCGTTGTTTTAAAACACTATAATCATAAACTGTTTCTTCAAAGATTGTTCCATCTGGCTTAAAACTAACTTTTGTACCAGTTTTTTCAATATCACATTCTCCAATTACTTTTAATGGATATATAACATGTCCTCTTTCATATCTTTGTTTATATATTTTTCCATCTTTAAATATTTCTACTTCTAACCAATCTGATAAAGCATTTACAACAGATGCACCTACTCCATGGAGACCACCGGATACTTTATATCCACCACCACCAAATTTACCACCTGCATGTAAAATTGTAAATACTACTTCTACTGCTGGAATTCCTGCTTTTTTATTGATACCTACAGGAATACCTCTACCGTTATCCACAACAGTAACAGAATCATCCTCATTTAATGTTATTTCAATTGTATCACATTGCCCTGCTAATGCTTCATCTACTGCATTATCTACTATTTCATAAACTAAATGGTGTAATCCTTTTGAAGATGTACTACCAATGTACATACCTGGTCTTTTTCTTACAGCTTCTAATCCTTCTAATATCTGTATCTGATCCGCTCCATATTCTGCGCTCATATTATAATAACCATACCTTTCTTGTCTTCCTTATGGGGAAGAAATTAATTCTGCATTACCATTATTTATCTTATATATTCTATTAATTTTAAATCTGTTATTTACAAATTCATCTAACCCTGTACAAGTTATAATCGTTTGAATATCACCTATGCTATTTAAAAGATAGTTTTGTCTATTGCTATCTAATTCTGACAAAACATCATCTAATAATAAAATTGGAGTATCTTTTGTTAATTTTTTTACTAATTCAATTTCTGATAATTTTAAAGATAACGCTGCTGTTCTTTGTTGACCTTGAGATCCAAATTTACGAATATCAATTTCTTCTACTTTTTCTCCATCTTGATTATATTTTGTCACCATAAAAGCAAAATCATCACGATGTGGTCCAACAGATGTTGTTTTAAATCGAATATCTTTATCTTGATTTTTTTTTAATTTTTGTTCGTACTCTTCAATTAAAACATCAGGTTCATATTGAATCTTAAGTGTTTCTTTATCACCAGTTAAATTCTTATGTATCTTTTCGATAATTTCATTTAATTGCTCAATAAATGCTGTTCTTCTTTCAATAATCTGATTCCCATATGAAATTAACTGAAGGTCCCAAATATTTAATGTTTCTTTTAACGTAGGATTAAGAAATAAATCTTTTAACAATTTATTTCTTTGATTTACAATCTTATTGTAATTATTTAAGTTATATAGATAAAATTTATCTAATTGACATAATTCCATATCCACAAATTTTCTTCGTTCCATTGGACCATTTTTTATAATATTTAAATCTTCTGGTGAAAAAAATACAATATTTAATATTCCTAATAATTCAGATGCTTTTTTTAATTTTATTCCATCAATAGCAATTCCCTTAGTTTTACTTTTTCTAAGATGCATATCTAATCGAATATCATAATCATCTTTAAAAATATTTGTTCTAATATGTGCTTCTTCTTCTTTGAAATTAACAATATCTTTATCTTTGCTATTTTTATGAGATTTTGTTGTTGCAGATAAATAAATCGCTTCTAAAATATTTGTTTTTCCTTGCGCATTATCCCCATATAAAATATTAGTACCCTTATCTAACTCAATCTCTAACCTTTCATAATTTCTAAAATTAGAAAGCTCTAACGATTTAATAATCATACGTTTGTTTTCTCGATCTTTACTTTATTTTGATTATATTCTATTACTTCGCCACCAATTAATTTTTTTCCTCTTTGAGTTTCCACTTTTCCATTCACTAAAACTTCTCCATTTTGAATTACAATTTTAGCTTCAACTCCAGAATCAACTAATCCGCCTGCTTTTAATGCTTGACCTAATTTAATATAATCTTCTCTAATATTAATAACTTCCATTTTTTCACTTTTCCTTCTTTAGGACTAATTTATTGTTGTAAAATTAACTGGTAATACTAAATAAATATAATTCAAATTATCATCTTTAATAAAACAAGGAGCTTTTGGATTTACAAGGTATATATTTATTTCCTCATCATCAATTACTCTAAGTGCATCTATTAAGAATTTAGGATTAAATCCTATCATGATATCCTTTCCTTGTTTTGTTATATCTATTTCTTCATTCATACTACCAACTGTTGAATTAATTTTAAGTTCCATCATTTCATTTTCTACGTTTATAATAATAGGTCTTTTATCTCCATCTTTTACAAGAAGAGTTGCTCTATCAATACAATTGTATAATTCTTTTTTATTTATGGTTACTTTTGTTTCATAATCATTTGATAACATCTGTTCAATTTTAAAGTATTCCCCATCTATTAATCTTGATACAACAGTTGTCCGATCAAATTCAAAAACAATATGATTATTTGAAAAATACAAGCTTATTGTTTTTTCTGTATCTCCTGAAATAATTTTACTTATCTCACTTAATGTTTTTCCTGGAACAATTACTTTATTTGCTTCATATTCTTTATTTAATTGAATATTACGAATAGAAATTCTATGGCCATCTAATGAAACAACTTTTAATTTATTATTTTCTATTTCAAATAATTCACCTGTCATTAATTTATTACTTTCATTATCTGATATAGAGAATATCGTTTGTCTAATCACTTCTTTTAAAGAATATTGAGAAATAATTACTGGATTCGATTTTTCTACTTTTGGTAAATAAGAAAAGTCTTCTCCACTTTTTCCTATAATATTGAATTTAGATTTTTCACATGTAATTGTAGTTTTATATGATGAATCTGTTTCTATAACAATATCACTATCTGGTAATTTACGAACAATCTCTAAAAGTATTTTAGCTTCTAATGCAATAATACCCGATTCTTTTATCGTTCCTTCTATAACTGTTTCAATTCCTAAATCCATATCATTTGCAGTTAAAGTGATGGATCCATTATTTGCATTAATTAAAATACATTGAAGAATTGTCATCGTTGTTTTATTAGAAACAGCTTTCGATACAATTTGTACTCCATTATTTAGATCTTTTTTCGAACATATAATTTTCATTGTGTATAAATCCTTCCTTTCAAAATAAAGTAAATAGTGCCGTCAAAATTCTTAATATATATATTAAATATAATCTTATCAGTAATAAAGGGTGTTGATATGTGGAAAATGGCAACAAGCCCATATTTTAAGCCAAAATATCAAAAGTATAACTTGTTAAATAAGCTTGTATAACAAAAGTATAAGTGTAAATTTATCCACATAAATAATCTTAAATAATAATTCTTAACTTCATAATAATTCTTATCCACATAAAAAATATAATTTTCAACATATGATTGTGAAAAAAATGTGTAAAACACTAAGGATTAATTTTCTTAATGATAATATCTACCTTATTTTTTAAATCTTCATTATTTTTTAAATCTTCTTCAATTTTCTTTATTCCATGTATAATAGTAGTATGATCTTTCTTACCTAGTATCTTACCTATATTACTAAGAGAAATATCTAAGTTATTTCTACAAAGATACATGACTACTTGTCTAGGTAATACAAATTCTGAATTTCTCTTTTTAGAAGTAATATCAGAAGCACTTACTTCAAATTGTTCAGAAACAACTTCTATAATAAAGGAAGGAGTTATTTCCTTCACTTTATTAGGGTAGATAATATCTTTTAGAGCACTTTCTGCTAACTCTAATGTAATTTCTGAAGTATTCATAATTTTAGATTGTGCAATAATTCGATTAAATGCACCTTCAAGTTCTCGAATGTTTGAACTGATATTTGTTGCTATATATTGAAAAATACTATCATGTATATCTTTATTATAATTCTCAGCTATTTTTCTAAGAATTGCCATTCTTGTTTCATAATCAGGGGCTTGAATGTCAGCAATTAAACCCCATTCAAAACGAGATTTAAATCTTTCATCAAGTGTTTCCATATCTTTTGGAGGTTTATCTGATGATAAAATAATCTGTTTACCAGAAGAATGAAGTACATTAAAGGTATGAAAAAATTCTTCTTGTGTACTTTCTTTTCCGATAATGAATTGAACATCATCGACCATTAATACATCTACAGTTCTATATTTTTCACGAAGTTTTGTCATTGCTGCTGAATTACCGCTTCTGATTGATTCAATTACTTCATTTGTAAATGCTTCTGAAGTTACATATAAAACTTTCATATTAGGATTTTGTTCTAATACAAAATGACCAATCGAATGCATAAGGTGAGTTTTTCCTAGCCCAGAACCACCATATAAATAAAGTGGATTATATGCTTCACCTGGTGATTCGGCAGTCGCTAAAGAAGCAGAATGTGCAAATTTATTATTACTTCCAACTACAAATGTATCGAATTTATATTTTGGATTTAAATTTGCAAAATCATAATTAAGATTAAATGTTGTTTTATTAACCGGTATATTATTAGAATCAGCTTCCATTACAGCATCTTTTTCTAATATAAAGGATATATCATAAGTATTATCAAACATTTCAGAAATCGTAACTTGAAAATAGCTTTTATATTTACTTGTTATATAGTTTAATGCATGAGATTGGTCAGATGGTATTAATATAGTAACAATATTATCTTTTAAGTCATAATATTTTAGAGGTTCCACCCAAGTTGAAAATGAAATCTGAGAAAGATCATATTCTTTTTTTATTGTTTGTTTTATTATATTCCAATTATCTTTTATTAAATCCATATTATCATCCAATCCATTCTTTTTTACAAAATTACTCTACTCTATAATACTTTAAAAAAGCTAAAAAATCAAATAAAATAGTAATGTGGAAAAAGTGGATTATTTTATTAACATTAAGAAATGGTAAAAAACATGTAAAAAATAGGTGAAAAATGTAATTATCCACATGGTTAACCACAAAATGTGGATAAAAAAATAAGTTTTGTTATAATTGTGGATAACGAAATTTATTATATCCCTTGACGTATGGCCATTCTTTTTATATAATTGTAACGATGTTTTCTAACAAAAATTAGATAAATTATTAGTTTACCTTATATATAGAGATATTAGGTATTTTAAAGAAGGAGGTGTGTAACATATGAAAATGACATTTCAACCAAAAAAAAGACAAAGATCTAAAGTTCATGGGTTTAGAGCAAGAATGAGTACTCCAGGTGGAAGAAAAGTTTTAGCTGCAAGAAGAGCAAAAGGAAGAAAAAAATTATCAGCATAGGCCGCATAATGTGGCCTTTTTTTTCTAAAGGGAATGGTTAAATAATGAAATTTTCTGATTCATTAAAGAAAAATAGAGATTTTCAAAACGTTTATAAGAATGGGACATCATATGCAAATAAGTATTTAGTAATGTACGTGTTAGAAAACAATACTCCTTATAATCGAATTGGAATTTCAGTAAGTAAAAAAGTAGGAAATAGTGTTGTTAGACATAGATTAACAAGATTAGTCCGAGAAAGTTATCGACTACATGAATTTATATTTAATAGTGGTTTAGATATAGTAGTCATAGTAAGAAACAATGCATCTAGCTCAAATTTTAGTGAGATAGAAAAAGCATTATTACATCTAGCAAAGCTTCATAAAATTATTAAAGTGTTTTTTTATTCATAAATGCTTATAGTGAGTAGGAAGTAATTTGGAAATTTATATGAAAAAAATCATAATATCAATTATTCAAATATATAAAAAATATATCTCTCCATTAAAGAGTACAAAATGCCCTTATATACCATCATGTTCTGACTATGGGTTAGAAGCTGTTAGAAAACATGGTGTAATAAAAGGGTCTGTTTTAGCTTTATGGAGAATATTAAGATGTAATCCTTTTTCAAAAGGTGGATACGACCCTGTACCTTAATATTTAAAACTAGGAGGAAATTAGATTGTCCGGAATTTTATTAACACAAAATACTACATTTATTATAGGGCCAGTTGCACAAGTACTTGGTTATATAATGGATGCAATTTTTAAAATGATTGATATGATTGGTATTCCAAATGTTGGACTAGCAATTATATTATTTACAATTGCTATTAACTTGATCATGTTGCCTTTAACAATTAAACAACAAAAGTTTTCAAAGTTTAATGCAAAAATGAGTCCTGAAATACAAGCGATACAAAAGAAGTATAAAGGCAAAAAAGATAATGATTCAATGATGGCTATGAATGCAGAAACACAAGAAGTATATGCAAAATACGGTGTTTCTCCAACAGGAAGTTGTTTACCTCTTCTTATTCAAATGCCTATTTTATTTTCATTATATCGTGTAATTTATGCAATGCCTGCATATGTAACACAAATTAAGGAAGCTTTTTTTCCTTTAGTAAATGAAATTATTGCAAATGAAAGTAGTATTGAATTGATCAAAGGATTTAAAAATTCTACAATGTTTCAAAATCAATTTAATAATGAATTATTTACTAGTGGAAATATTGAATATATACAAAATACGATTATTGATTGTTTGAATAAAGCATCATCTGCAGAATGGACTGAATTAGCAAGTACATTTCCAAATTTAATCGAAGATGTAACAAATACAGTAACACAACTTAATGTATATAATAATTTCTTTGGATTAAATATAGCAGATTCTCCTTCATATATTATTACAGAAGCATTTGCTACAGGTTCTTTCTTATTAATTATTGGAGCATTGATTATTCCATTGCTTTCAGCAGCTACACAATGGTTCAACACTAAACTTATGCCACAAGCATCTGATATGGGTGGGGATCCTAACAATACAATGGTTCAATCTATGAAAACTATGAATGTTATGATGCCTTTAATGTCTGCATTCTTTTGTTTTACTTTACCAGCAGGTATGGGTATTTATTGGATTGCTAGTGCAGTTGTTAGATCAATTCAACAAATTTTAATTAACAAACATATTGATAAAATGGATATGGATGAAGAAATTAAAAAGAATCAAGAAAAAAGAAAGAAAAAATTAGAAAAAGCTGGAATTGATCCTAATAAAGTAAATAATTATGCAACAATGAATACAAAAGCAATTAATACAAAAGGTGTTAATAACAGCATGAGTAAAGAAGAAAAAGATGCTTTACTTAAAAAATCAATGGATAATAATAATTATAAACCAGGTAGTATTGCATCGAAAGCAAATATGGTTAAGCAATATAATGAAAACAACAATAAACAGTAGTAAAATATTGTAGAAAGGTATGGTTAATAGTATGGAATATATTGAAGTGTCTGCAAAAAATGTAAATGAAGCTATCACTAGTGCGTGTCAACAATTAGGAGTTCCAAGTGATAAATTGGAATATATTGTTTTAGATGAAGGTTCATCAGGATTTTTAGGATTTAATACAAAACCTGCTAAAATCAAAGCTTATGTAAAATCATCTTTAGAAGATATTGCTAAGTCATTTTTAAATGATGTATTTAAATCTATGAATTTAGTGGTTGTAGTTAAAGTGGAATATAATAAAGAAGATGAAATAATGAACATAGAATTAGCAGGAGATGAAATGGGTGTTCTGATTGGTAAAAGAGGACAAACATTAGATTCTTTACAATATTTAGTTTCACTTGTAGTAAATAAAAATACAGAAAGTTATGTACGTATTAAAGTTGATACTGAAAATTATAGAGAAAGAAGAAAAGAAACTTTAGAAAATTTAGCTAAAAATATGTCTTTTAAAGTAAAAAGAACAAAAAGATCAATTTCTCTTGAACCTATGAATCCATATGAAAGAAGAATTATTCATAGTGCATTACAAAATGATAAATTTGTTACAACTCACAGTGAAGGTGATGAACCATACAGAAAAGTTGTAGTGACATTAAAAAAATAATTGAATGTGCATCTATTTTAGATGCACATTTGTTTTATGAAATTAGAAGGAATGGTATAAAAAATGAAAACAGATACAATAGCTTCCATTGCAACATCTTTAAATGATGCAGGAATAAGTATTATTAGAATAAGTGGTGAACAATCTATATCTATTATTAATTCTATTTATAAATCAAAAAATAATAAAACATTATTAGATTATAAGGCAAATACTATTCATTTTGGGTATATTTATGATAAAGATGTATTGATGGATGAAGTAATGGTATCTATTTTTAAGGCACCATATAGTTTTACAACAGAAAATACAGTTGAGATTAATTGTCATGGTGGGGTTTTTATTACAAAAAAAATATTAGATTTAATCTTATCTTTAGGTATTCGACTTGCTGAGCCAGGAGAATTTACAAAAAGAGCTTTTTTAAATGGAAGAATTGACTTATCAAAAGCTGAAGCAATCATGGATTTAATACAAGCAAAAAATGGATATGCATTAAAATCTTCTATTTCTCAAATTCAAGGAAAACTTGAATATAAAATAAGAAATATAAGAGAACAAATATTATATGAAATAGCATTTATTGAATCAGCATTAGATGATCCAGAACATGTTTCAATCGATGGATATTCAGAAGAATTATTAAAAAAATGTTTTGTATTATTAGAAGAATTAAATATACTTATCAATACATTTGATAATGGGAAATTATTAAAAGAAGGAATTAATACTGTAATTTTAGGAAAGCCAAATGCAGGAAAATCCTCGTTGTTAAATAAATTAATTAGAGAAGACAAGGCAATTGTTACTAATATTGAAGGTACAACAAGAGACGTGTTAGAACAAAGCATTAAAATAGAAGATATACATTTAAATTTAGTAGATACTGCTGGAATACGTGATACAGAAAATGAAATTGAAAAAATAGGTGTAGAATTATCAAAAAAATATGCCATGAAGGCAGATTTAATTTTATTTTTAATTGATTCATCTAATCTATTAAATGAAAATGACCTAGAAATTATAAATTTAATTAAAAATAAAAAAGTGATTATTGTATTAAATAAATGCGATTTAGAACAAGTTATAAAAAAAGAGGATATTGATAAAATTATAGATCATACGATTGATTATGAAGTTATTCAAATCTCAACAAAAGAAGATAGAGGAATAGAACTATTAGAAAAAACAATTCATACTATGTTTATTCAAGGGGCTATAAATTTTAACGATGAAATAATTATTACGAATGTTAGACATAAAAATGAAATTCAATGTGCTATTTCAAGTATAGAGCAAGTAAAACAAGGAATTGAACATAGTATGCCTGAAGACTTTTTAACGATTGATTTAATGAATGCATATATGTCACTAGGATATATAATTGGTGAAGAAATGGAAGAAGATTTAGTTAATGAGATTTTTTCAAAGTTTTGTACAGGAAAATAGAAAGGCAAAATAATATGAATGGTATAAGAGAAAAAGTAGATGTATGTATTGTAGGAGCTGGACACGCTGGATGTGAAGCTGCATTGGCTTGTGCGCGTATGGGGTTAGAAACTGTTATTTTTACTGTAAATATTGATAGTATTGCATTAATGCCTTGTAATCCAAATATTGGTGGAAGTTCAAAAGGTCATTTAGTAAAAGAAATTGACGCATTAGGTGGAGAAATGGGAAAAAATATTGATCAAACATTTATCCAATCTAAAATGCTTAATGTTTCAAAAGGACCTGCTGTTCATTCACTTAGAGCTCAAGCAGACAAATATGAATATTCAAAAAGAATGAGAATTACTCTTGAAAATCAAGAAAATTTAACTATTAAACAAGCAGAAGTAACTGAAATCATCATGTCTGAAGAAGAAGAAGGAAGAATTGCAGGTGTTAAAATCTTTACTGGTGCAATTTATGAGGCAAAGGCTGTAGTGTTGTGTACAGGTACTTATTTAAAGGCTAGATGTTTATGTGGAGAAGCTATTACACATACTGGACCTAATGGATTACAATCCGCAACATTTTTAACAGATTCTCTGATTAAAAATGGAATTCATATTAGAAGATTTAAAACAGGAACTCCTGCACGACTTGATAAAAAAACATTAGATTTTTCTAAGATGGAGGAACAATTTGGTGATGAGATAATTGTTCCGTTTTCTTTTTCTACAAATAAGGATGAAATTCAAAAAGAACAAATTTCTTGTTGGTTAACTTATACAAATAAGAAGACTCATGAAATTATACGTTCTAATCTTGATCGTTCTCCGATGTATTCAGGTGTTATTGAAGGTACAGGTCCTAGATATTGTCCATCTATTGAGGATAAAGTAGTTAAATTTGAGGATAAAGAAAGACATCAAGTCTTTATTGAACCAGAAGGAATCGATAGTAATGAAATGTATGTTGGAGGTATGTCTTCATCTCTTCCAGAAGATGTTCAGCTTGCAATGTATCGTTCTGTACCTGGATTAGAACAATGTAAGATTGTTCGTAATGCTTATGCAATAGAATACGATTGTATTAATCCTATTGATTTATATCCAACCCTGGAATTTAAACATATTAAAGGGTTATTTTCGGGTGGACAATTTAATGGAAGTAGTGGATATGAAGAAGCTGCTGCACAAGGATTACTTGCAGGTATAAATGCTGGATTATATGTTCAAAATAAAGAACAAATTACGATTGATCGAAGCGAAGGTTATTTAGGTGTTTTAATTGATGATTTAGTAACAAAAGAAGGATTTGAACCATATCGAATGATGACATCTCGTGCAGAGTATCGATTAATTTTAAGACAAGATAATGCAGATTTAAGATTAAGAGAAAAAGGATATTATGCAGGGTTAATTTCAAAAGAACAAATGAAATACATAGAATTTAAAAAAAATACCATTAAAAATGAAATTGAACGATTAAAAAATAAAAAAATTGGTGCATCAAAAGTTGTTCAAGAATATTTAGAGTCTTTAAATTCTTCCACATTAAAAACAGGATCTTCTTTAGCGGAGTTATTATGTAGACCAGAATTATCATATCAATTGTTAGAACCTCTTGATGAAGATCGAGTAGAACTTCCAGATGATATAATAGAACAAGTAGAAATAGAAATTAAATATGAAGGTTATATTATCCGTCAATTAAGACAAGTGGAGCAATATAAAAAAATGGAATCTAGAAAAATACCGACAGATATTGATTATGATGATATTAAAAGTTTACGTTTAGAAGCTCGACAAAAATTGATAAAATATAGTCCAGTAAGTGTTGGTCAAGCATCAAGAATTTCAGGTGTATCACCAGCAGATATTTCTGTATTATTAGTGTATTTAGAATCAATGAGAAAAAAATAGAAAAAGGGTATCAATGATGACAAGGGAAAAATTATTTATAAAAGAACAAATAAATGCATTAGGATTAGAAATAACGGATGAGCAAGTAGAACAATTTTATTTATTTTATCAATTATTAATTGATAAAAACAAAGTGATGAATCTTACAGCTATTACAGAATTTGAAGAAGTTGTTATGAAACATTTTGTTGATAGTATTTCTTTAATAAAAGCAATTGATTTAAATGGAGAGTTTAGAATTTTAGATTTAGGTACTGGTGCAGGATTTCCTGGAATACCTTTAAAAATTATGTTTCCTAATCTTAAATTAACATTACTTGATTCTTTAAATAAAAGAATCATATTTTTAAATGAAGTTATTGAGTTATTGAAACTTCATGATATTGAAGCAATTCATGGAAGAGCAGAAGATTTAGCTTCACCAAAAATATTGAGGGAAAAATTTGATCTTTGTGTTTCACGTGCAGTTGCTAATTTATCTGTTTTATCAGAGTATTGTATACCTTTTGTCAAAATTGGTGGTAAGTTTATAAGTTACAAATCTGAAAAGATAGTTGAGGAATTAGAAGAATCTAAGAGAGCAGTATTTTTATTGGGTGGTAAATTTAACAAGCAAATTGATTTCTATTTACCTGATACAGATATCTATAGAAATTTTATTATTATTGATAAAGTTTCTAAAACAGCAAAACAGTACCCACGTAAGGCAGGTACTGCAAGTAAGAATCCTTTATAAAAATATATTTATTTGTTCTAGAACTTTTTCAGGACGTTCTAGATGTGGTAAATGTTTTGTGTTATGAATAGATACTTCTTCGATTGCATTGTTATAAGTGATATAAGTTTCAACAACTTCTTTTATATTATATTTTTTATCACCGTATATAATATAAATACTATTATTTATTTCTTTCAAGGCATGTATAATATTACAATTCATATATCTAGCAATTAAACTTGAAAATGTATATTTTGAATTATAGTCTTTTATATGACTTGATTCTATATAATGTAATAAGTATTCTTCTTTTATATGACTTTCATCGAAGAAGAATTCTTCTTTAAACAAAGTTTGAAAATTATTTTTCGAACTTTTTATATTATATAGTAAGGTACCGATAATTGGAAGATCAATTATAAACTTAATAAATTTACTTCTTTTCGTTGTACTTTTATTAAGTTTTGTTATATTTTCAGGATTAATCATAATAATTTTATTTATAAGATTTGAATCATTGTGAGCAGTCATAATAGAAATTGCCGAACTTGTTCCAGTTGCAATAATATCTGTTTTTCTTCCAATTACATTTTTAATGAAATCGCTAATCAATTGTACATATAAAAAATTAGTATAAGTCATATTTGTTTTATCAGATAATCCATAACCTAAGAGATCAATAGAATATACTTCATGTTTTTCAGATAACGAATTTACTAATTTATTGTATTCATATAAAGAACTTCCTATTGTTAAATCATGAATAAGAAGTAGGGGATTTCCTGTACCTGACTTATTATATCTGATTTTACCAAAGCGCCATTCATAATATTGATTATTTGAATTTGTCAGTAAATTTTTAGATGTACTTATTGAATACAGAAATCTATTTATCATATGAATACAAGATACAGATATTAGTTTTAAAAGAATTATATTTTTGAGTTTGTTAAATTTCATTTTAATCTCCAATCTTATTTTAAATAAAGAACTACTAATATTATAAACCATATATTATAATCTTACAAATGAAAAATTAATTATATTTTATGTTTCACGTGAAACATAGTAATGAATATAAAATAAAACACAAGATAATGTTTCACGTGAAACATTAATAACTAGATATAGTTATCGTGTCGTGAAACATTAAAAATTAAGTATTTATAAGGTTAAAAAGATAGAAAAGAATAGAAAAAAACATGGAAATGTGTTATATTACATAAGGAAGAAAAAATAGTCGTGACAAACACGCGGATGGGAATAATAATGAGTAAAATAATTGCAATTGCTAACCAAAAAGGTGGAGTAGGTAAAACAACAACATCTATAAATTTATCATCAGCGTTAGCTGAATTAGGAAAAAAAGTTCTTGTTATTGATACAGATCCACAAGGTAATACAACGAGTGGTTTTGGTATTGATAAAAATGAATTAGAAAATACAATTTATGAATTAATGTTAGGTGAATGTTCAATTAATGAATGCGTAATAAAAAATGTAATAGATAACATTTCACTTTTACCATCAAATGTTAATTTAGCTGCAACTGAGATTGAATTAATTGGTGTAGAAAAAAAAGAATTTATATTGAAGAAGGAAGTAGATTGGATTAAAGATCAATATGATTATATCATAATTGATTGTCCACCTTCTCTTAATATGTTAACAATTAATGCAATGACAACAGCAGGTTCTGTTATTGTGCCAATTCAATGCGAATATTATGCATTGGAAGGGTTGAGCCAATTAATACATACTGTTAATTTAGTAAAGGAAAGATTGAATCCACCATTGGGAATAGAAGGAATTGTATTCACAATGTATGATTCTAGAACAAATTTGTCAAATCAAGTTGTAGAAAATGTAAAGTCGCATTTAGAAGAAAGAGTATATAAAACATTGATTCCTAGAAATATTAGATTAGCAGAAGCACCAAGTTACGGAATGCCAATTAATAAATATGATGCGAAATCAGCAGGAGCAGAAGCATATATGATGTTGGCAAAAGAAGTAATTAAGAGAAAGGGAAAATAGAATATGGCAGTTAGAGGATTAGGAAGAGGATTAGATTCATTAATCCCATCAAGTGGTGATTCTGCAGCAAAAATAAATATTAAAGAAGAAATATTGGAAAAACCAGACAGTATAGTAAGTATTAATAAAATAGAACCAAATAAAGAACAACCAAGAAAAAATTTTGATGAGGATACTTTATTAGAATTAGCAGAATCTATTAAACAATTTGGTCTTTTACAACCAATTTTAGTACAAGATAGAAAAGATTATTATGAAATAATTGCTGGAGAAAGAAGATGGAGAGCATCAAAAATAGCCGGATTAAAAGAAGTACCAGTTATTATTAAAAATCTTACAGAACAAGAAATTGTTGAAATTTCATTGATTGAAAATATACAAAGGGAAAACCTTAATCCAATTGAAGAAGCGTTGGCTTATAAAAGATTATTAACAGAATTCAATTTGAAACATGATAAATTAGCTGAAAGAGTTTCTAAAAGTAGAACAGCAGTAACGAATTCTATTCGTCTGTTAAAATTAACAGATGATGTTCAACAAATGTTAATACAAGATATGATTTCAACGGGACATGCCAGAGCATTATTGGCAATTGAAGATGAAGAAGAACAATATAATTTAGCACAAAAAGTATTTGATGAAAAAATGAGTGTTAGAGATATTGAAAAATATATAAAAAGTTTAGGAAAACCTGAGAAAAAGAAAAAAGAAGTAAATAAATCAATAGAAGTAATTTATAAAGAAATGGAAGAACAATTAAAAGAAGTATTAAGTACAAAAGTAAATATTTCATATAAAGAAAATGGATCAGGTAAGTTTGAAATTGAATTTTTTAATAATGATGATTTTGAAAGATTAGTGGAAATTTTCAGAAAATAACTTATTAATGATATACAAGAGAGGAAAGGTTTTTAAAATGAATTATGATTTATTAAATCAATTAGGAATGGCATCTATTGATTTTAGTTATA
>JBOFWM010000119.1:0-7915 GCA_051653625.1 Lachnospiraceae bacterium | reverse complement strand
ACAAGTCGCTTTAAATCTGTTTTATAATTCAATTCCACTTTACCAGCATAATCATTTTTTGTTTTATGAATATACCAAACATCAACATACTCATCCATAACAAGCATTCCTAACTCATCGCAAGCTTTGAGTAATGCTTTTGAACAAGGATTATGTGCAGAACGTATTGCATTATAACCATTCTCTTTTAAAATTTTAATTTTTCTTCTTTCTGCAAAATCAAAAGCACATGCTCCTAATAATCCGTTATCATGATGAATACATGCTCCACGTAAAATAACTCTTTCTCCATTCATTGAAAAACCAAATTCTTGATTACATTCAACCATACGAATTCCAAAACTTTCTTCCCTAACATCTTTCCCGTAAGTAATACAACACCGATAAAGTGTTGGATTATCTACACTCCATAATGTTGCATCCTCTAATTCTACAATACACTTATAACCTTTCTCTGTTATTTTTATTTGATTAGATTCTACATTTAACATCAGTTTTTCTTTTTCAAATATTTGTATTTTAATGTCTTCTTGATGTTTTTCTTCTAATTCAACCTCAATCTTTATAGTACGGCTTTTATAATCTATTGTAGTAATTTTGATTCCATCTAATGCAATATGTTTTTTAGGAAGTAGATACATCCACACTGGTCTGTATATCCCCGTTCCCGAATACCATCTGCTATTTGGTTGATCACTATTAATCACTTCTAATCGAATAATATTTTTTTCGTCAAATTTTACATAATCTTTCAAATCAATATAAAACCCTGAATAACCATAATCTTGATATCCTATCTTTTTATCATTTAAATAAATAGTAACATTATGATAAACACCTTCAAATTCTAAAATAATACTCTTCTCTTTTTCTTTCTCAGATATATAAAATTCTTTTTCATACGTATAATCTTGAACATCATACCATCCTAAATTTACACCTGTTACACTATCTTCTTTTTTCTCATCAAGAAGCATTGCATCATGTGGAACAGTAACTGGAAAAGCATTCTTTTTACAGTTATTTTTGTAGCATATCCACTCTTTATTAAACTCTATTTTTTTCATATAACACTCCCACTCTATACTTTTTTTATTTCATTTTCTATAACGCCAAACATTCACTCAAGACCATGTCCCGAGTGAATGTTATCCTATTATTGTTCTTCTCTTTTAACAACGAATGAAGTTATAATTATAGCAATAATTCCAAGCATATAAAAACTTGCTCCTACAATCGAAGTATGCAATGCAATTTTTTCAGATGCCGGATAATTCACAGGAATAAAATAGACATCTGCAGCCAATGCAACTCTCGAAATTATAAATATGTAGCTACTTATTAATAAACATATGGTTGAAATGAGTAAAAACAAATCCTCTACTATTTCTGATATATTACTCTTTATAAATACAATACTAAATAATAAAATAATCGAAACAATTGTTAATGCTACTGGCATTATATTCATACTAGATGAAGCAAGATATCCAGTAGTAGATGTGTATATATATAATACCAATCCTATTATTATAAATAATGTAATGACTCCGACATGATATGTAATTTTATTTTTTTTCATATTCATCTTTTCTCCATTCCTACTTCATATTTTGCATTGGTATATCTTTGCTTTTTAATTTCATTAGATTTCTTTTCGTAATACCGTATCCTAAAATACTTAGCATAAATAAAAGACTGGAAATAGCAATTGCACTGATATATAAAGCACGCCACCATGTTATCACGTTTACACTTTTTGTATTTGCATCAATTCCATTTAATGCTGCACTATTGGCCAAAGAATATAAAATATAATGAATATTTTGTTTAATTGCTAATAGCATCTCGCGATCTCCACTAAGAGACATACTGTTCCAATATGTAATATCTTCTGAAATTCCAAATCCACAAAATGCCGTAGAACCTGCTAGTATAGATTCCTTTGGCGCAGCCTTTAATGATACTCCAGTAAAGTCTGTCACATTATAACCGTTAAAATCCCATTCTTCTCTCATAATCTGTACTTGAACTCCAACATTTGCACTTGATGCTACTGCACCAATTCTATTGTAAGAAGACATTACCCCCAATGCTCCAACCGTATATGTATGATCCTTTTCACTATCCATTTCAAAAGAAGCTGGTTTTCCATTTGCTTCAAATGCTTGTTGCAATCCTCGAAGCTCTAATTCACGTGCTGTTTGCTCTGTCATGAATACAGCAATACCTGCACGATTCATTTCTTGATCATTAAATGCCGCATGTTTAATATTAACCAATGTACCTTTTGATTGTGCTCCTTGAACTACTGCACTTCCAACATATCCTGTTAGAATTGGATCTTCTGAATAATATTCAGCACCTCGACTGTTATATGCATGTCTGTGAATATTCATTCCAGGCCCAATCATAATTGGTAAATTTAATACCAAAGTACTTTCCCCTAATACAATTTCTCCATTTTCATAAGCCAATTCTTTATTCCAACTATATGCCAAATTTTGTGGAGTTGGTCCAACACGTGTTCCATAATCATATTCTGCTGCATCTTCATATGGAGTTCCTTGATAAGAGCCCTCGGTCAAATAATGCGAGTCTGATCCATTTGGTCCATCATCTGATGCATATTGTAATAATCCAACAGATTCAATAGCTGCTATATTATGAAATGCATTTGATGCAAAATTTAAAAATTCATCGATTGTTACTTTGTTCACTAACTCTTCCCATCGTGGATCATCAAAATCAGCACTTTTAAGATCATTAATGGTTAATGAACTTGTAGTATCTCCAAAAATAATATCCGACGTATCTTCATCTGTTTTAAGTGGTATGATATCATTTGAAAGCAATACACTTAATTGTTCATTTGCTGTTAACCCTGAAATAGTTTTAGGAAATGTTCCATTCCAATTACTTCTTGTTAAATAAGTTACTGTCTCTGGAATAAATGCATTAATATCCATTGCATAATCCCCTTCTGACAATGCATTTGTAATTTCAACGCCAGCTTTACTTGTTGAAAACGTTATACTATCTACTTCACCATCCCAAACCCATTCATAGGTCATTTTTGGATTTCCATCATCTGTCATACCATTTTCTATTGTTTTTCCTTGCGCTGCAAGGACATTATTTAATGCATCATGTGCATTGTCTCCAATCGCTATGTAGTACGTTCCTGGATCTAAAATATATGTTTTTGCATTTTGTGAATCATAACTAGCTAAATTAGCTAAGTCAATTTCCATTCTAATCGTTTGACTTTCTCCTGGTTGCAATTCGTTTGTCTTTTCAAAATCTAATAATTGAATTCCCGCTTTTTCTATTTGATATTGTTTATCATATTCTGTATACGGTGACTGTCCATATACCTGAATAACTGCTTTTCCAGAAACATTTCCTGTATTTGTAGTTCTAACTGTTACATAAGCTGCTTTTTTATTCTCTAATATTTCTACTTCCTCTAAGGTTTGTTCAAATGATGTATAGGACAATCCATATCCAAAAGGATACGTCACTTCATTCGTGTATTCCCATGTTCCATCTACTTGTGCAATGGTTCCATCTACATTGGAATATGTTCCTGCTGAAGCTTCTGCCCCACCATTTCCCAATACAATATCTGCATATCTTGTTTCATAGTAACGATATCCCGTATAAATCCCTTCTGCTTCTACTAAATAAGAGTTTACACTTGCTGTTTCTTCAAAGTCACTTGCATTTTCCCATGGAATAATGCCATAATTTTGCATCGCAGGTGCTAGTGCACTATTCTTTGCAAACGTATCACCAAGATGTGCTGATGGAGAAACCGTTCCATTTAATACATCTGCCACTCCATAAAATCCATATGATCCTGGAAATCCAATCCATAAAATAGCATCAATTTCTGGATCTTCTTCTAAATTTGCTATTTCCATTTGATTTGTTGCATTCACCAATACAATTACAGTATCAAAATTTGCTTTTGCCTCTTCTACTATTTCCATTTCTTCATTTGTTAGGCTTAAAATATTTCCAGTAACTGTTTCAACGCCTTGAGCAAGTCCTTCTTCGCCCGGGTAATATCCATCACCACCTTCTCCACCAATACGTCCGATTACAACAATTGCCGCATCATTATATTCTGCATAATCTTGATTATAATTAGGATTTAATTGTTGTAATTCTTCTAATGTTAATTCATTTGCATCATTATAAGAAATCAACTCCTCATAAGTTGGTAGAATTCCACCACCAAATTTTGGTGTTGTCCATTCTTTTCCTTCAAAAAATGAAGCATAGGTATCTAACATGGTTGGATTAATTTGAAATCCTCGTTCTGTAAAAGCATCAAATATTTCTACTGTTGACTTTCCATCTGCTACACTACCACTTGTATTACTATATACCGGTGCATAACTTCTAATTCCAAATAATGTTATTTTTGCATTTTCTGAAATTGGCAATATTGATTCTTCATTTTTAAGTAAGACATATGTTTCTTGTGAAGTACGAATCGCTAATTCTTGTAACCCTTCATATGCTTGCTCTGCCGATTCGTATATAGACTTAAAATTCCACGAATCCTCTTCTCCTTCTACAGATGATGTTGTAATCATTTTACTTCTTGTTCCAAAAAATGCATCCACTGATGTTCGATACGTTTCAAATATATTTGCAGCAAGTATTGAAAACATTATACATAATGCAAATATAGAGGATAATCCTCTCCAAATATTTTTTCTTTTAAACATACTCTTCTCCCCTATTCTTTTTTATTTCTTATAAGGATTTTACTATTTTTTTCATTTTTTAGGTTATTTTATTCCTATTTTGTCGAATACAAGTACATACTTTGTAATAATTGCCAAAAAAAAAATGATATTATACCTTATTCAAGGCATAATACCAATTTTTTATTTTTCTTAATCCATAGAACGAATTTTATCTCTTATTCGTAAAATCATAGATGGTGATACAGATAACTCATCAATTCCCATTTTAACAAATGTTTCTGTCAATTCAAGATCTGCTCCTAATTCACCACAAATACCTACCCATTTCCCTTTTGCATGCGCCGCTTTTGTTACCTGCTCAATCATTCTTAGAATTGCTGGATGATGTGAATCATAAAATGCATCAAGATTATTATTTTGTCTATCAAGAGCTAATGTATATTGTGTTAAATCATTTGTTCCAATACTAAAGAAATCTACAATTTCAGCAAGCTCTTCACTCATCATAACAGATGCTGGAGTTTCTATCATAATACCTTGTTCTGGTATACGATATTTAATTTGCATCTCATCTAGTTCTTTTTTTACTTCTTCTACAATTTCATAAATTCTCTTCACTTCCCATACAGAAATAATCATAGGATACATAATCGATAAATTTCCATAAATAGATGCTCTAAGTAATGCACGAAGTTGTGTTTTAAAAATATCTGTTTGTGTTAGACAAATTCGAATTGCCCGATAACCCATCGCTGGATTTTCTTCTTTTTCTAAATTGAAATAATCTACTTGTTTATCTGCTCCAATATCAAGCGTTCTGATAATTACTTTTTTCCCTACCATTGTTTGTAACACTTGGCGATATGCTTGAAATTGTTCTTCTTCTGTAGGGAAGTCTTCTCTTCCAAGATATAAAAATTCACTTCTAAATAGTCCAATTCCAGCCGCATCATTTTCTAATACATAGCCGACATCTCCTACGCTACCGATATTTGCATATAGATTTACTTTTCTTCCACTCTTTGTTACAGTATCTTTTCCTTTTAATCTACTTAAAATTTCTTTTTTACTTCGTTCTTCGTCAATTCTCTTATTTGCTTTTTTTAATTGTTCTTCGTCTGGCGCAATAATAAATTCTCCGGATGAACCGTCTACTATCCCGATTGTATCTTCTCCTATACTCTTAAGGTCCATTGGAACTCCAATTAATGCAGGAATATTCATCATTCTAGCTAATATTGCAGTGTGAGAAGTTGTTGAACCATTTACCGTAACAAATGCCAATATTTTACTTTTATCCATTTGAACAGTCTCACTCGGACTTAAGTCATCTGCTACAATAATAGATGGTTCCATTGATGCATAATCAATTTCTTTTGCACCCGATAAAATTCGAACTAAACGATTTGAAATATCTTTTACATCTGCAGCTCTTGCCTGCATATATTCATCATCCATAGCGGCAAACATCGCTGAAAAATTGTCTCCTGTTTTTCCAACTGCATATTCCCCATTTACTTCTTCATTTTCAACCATTTGAAAAATAGAAGCTTGGTAATCTTCATCTTCTAACATCATTTGATGAACTTCAAAAATTGCAGCACTTACTTCGCCTACTTCAACTAGCGCTTTATCATAAAGAAGAGATAATTGATTTTTTGCAAGCTCTAACGCATCTTCTACTCTTTTCTTTTCTTCCTCAATATTCTCAACTTTATGTCTTCTAACTGTTGTATCTTCATTACTAAATAATACAATATTCCCAATTGCTATTCCATCATAAACAGATTTTCCTTTTAATTTAATCATTTTTGACTCCTTTTAAAGGTTATTTTCAAAAAATTCTTTTACTGCTTCGAATGCCTCTTCCTCATCTGCTCCTTCTACAGTAATTGTAATGTTTGTTCCATGTTTTACACATAATCCCATTACAGCCATAAGTTTTGTTGCTTCTGCTTTCTTATCATTCACATGGAATGTAATAATACTGCTGTAATTTTTTGCTAATTTTGCTAAACTCCCCGCTGGTCTTGCATGAATTCCTAACGCATCTTTAATTGTGTACTCAAATTGTTTCATCTTCATTTCTCCTTTTTCTCTTTTTATTTTATCTTGTGAAAAATCAACTATTTCTATTCCTTATATTCTCTCCATAATTTGCTCATAGACCTCTGCAACATCCGTTCCAATTATAACTTGCAATTGCAAAGCACGTTCAAACACACCTATAACTCCTTGTGCTTCCTTTAATTTGCTGATATTTGCTTTGTTTTTGTCTTTAAGTTTAAAGCGAAGCCTCGTTGTACAATGAATAACACTTTCTAAGTTATCAACTCCTCCTATATGAGTAATAATATGCTCTGCCAATTTTTTTAAATTCTTATTCATTTCTCATTCCTTTAGTAATATCTTGTACATCCAAAAGCAAAAAAGACCTGAAGAAGGCGGAAATATCATTAACCACATATCTTCAAGTCTTGCTGAACTAAATCATTACAAACTTGTAATTTACAATTGATATTTTTATCCTAACAAACTCTGTATTTTTTGTCCATTGATAAAATTTGCTAATTTTTTTCTTTTGTTTTTGTTTATTATTTTTACTAGACAAATATCCAATCATTCTATATACTTTATACAATACAGATTGTTACTGTTTGATCAGGCAAGTCGGTGTCACTATAGTTATTTTCAGAAATAATAGTAGTACATGGGCTTTTTTTTGTAAAAAATTATTTTCCACTACTATTTCGTGGAATGGAGCATTCAATGAAAATTATTCGTGTACTTAATACAAATGCAGTACTTACAAAAGATTTACAAGGTGATGAAACAATTTTAATTGGGGTTGGAATTGGTTTTAAAGCAAAACCTGGTTTTGAAATTGATGAAAGTAAAATAGAAAAGAAATTTATTCTTAAAGATAAGCAAGAACAATTTCGTTTTCAAGAACTTTTAACTAGTATTCCATCTGATTATATTTTAGTAGCAGAACAGATTATATCTTTCGCTAGAGATTCTTTTCATTTGATTCTTAATGAATCTATACATATTTCTCTTGCCGACCATCTTTATAATGCAATACAAAATTATCAAAACGGTATTACTGTTCCTGGTACATTGCTTCTTGATATTATGCATTATTATCCTACTGAATATAAGCTTGCCGAAAAGGGATTAAAACTAATCAA
>JBOFWM010000118.1:0-34889 GCA_051653625.1 Lachnospiraceae bacterium | reverse complement strand
TGATAAAATATGTTTGAGCAGAAGATATCAAAAAAGTGTTATGTTTCAGGAGAATATTAAAGTAGTGAGTTTAGCAAAAATGAATAATATATGGCTAATACGAATATTGTTACATTTTAATAATATTTATAAGCAAATAAAAATTTTACAGAAGTGTTCTAGAAGCACAAACTCAATTAGGAGGTGATAACTATCAAACTTAGAGAAAAATACACATGTCCATTAGAGCTTACCCATGATATGATTAAAGGAAAGTGGAAACCTATTATTCTTTGGAGATTAAGATTAGGAAACACATCACTCGCTCAATTAGAAAAGGATATAGAAGGAATTACTCAAAAAATGTTATTAGAACACTTGAAAGAATTAATGGAATATGGACTTGTTGATAAGAAAGTATTTGATGGGTATCCACTTAGAGTAGAATATTTTTTGACAGAATATAGAGGCAATCAAATATTAGAGGCATTGACTATTATGCAAAAACTAGGAATAGATTTTATGATAGAAAATGGTATGGAAGAAGTATTGCGTGAAAAAGGAGTTATTACATAAGTAATAGCTTTTTTTCATACCCACAAAAAAGTGGGTAATTTACAGAAGTTCAACTTTTGTTTACACTTTAAATAGATAAAAAACAAAAAGGAGGAACAAAAAATGGTAGTAACAAGTACAGGAATTATAAAAGGAATCATTGAGGATAAATATGGAAAGCATGGGGATCAATTCAATGAAAATGGCATGCCAACATATTCATTACCGTTGAAATTTGAACATGCACCAAATGGGACAGCGTCTTATGCAGTAGTATTAGAAGATAAAGATGCTTTTCCAGTAAGTGGAGGATTTTCATGGATTCATTGGACAGCAGCCAATATTACAAAAACAGAAATAATGGAAAATGAAAGTCAAACAACAACTGACTTCTTACAGGGCGTAAATAGTTGGATGAGCATGCAAGGTGGAAATCAAAGCAAAGAATTATCTTCTTTTTACGGAGGAATGGCACCACCTGATGCACCACATTTATATGAAATTCATGTTTATGCACTAGATACTACATTAGATTTAGACAATGGATTCTTATATAATGAATTGTATAAAAAAATGGACGGCCATATTTTAGACCAATATACATTAAAAGGTACTTATAGAAACTAAAGAAAAGGAGAGGGAGCTCATGATTAAAAAAATAGATCATATCGTTATCACATCATCAAATATAGATGCAACAATTGGGTTTTATCAAAAACTTGGATTTTTAATACGTAGTAATGGAGAAAGGTATGAATTATTTGCGGGAGACTTTAAAATAAATGTTCACATTTTAGGAAAAGAGCTCTCTCCGCATGCAAAACATATACAAACAGGAAGCTGTGATCTTTGTTTTGAAGTGACAGGTTCGATTGAAGCATTTAAAGAACATTTAAAAGAGAACAACCTAGAGATGGAAATGGATATTGTTGAAAGACATGGTGTATATGGGAGTATGAAATCAATTTACTTAAGAGATCCTGATGGAAATTTAGTGGAGATATCTAGTTATGAATAATATAGCACTCGCAGTGAATGTTGTATTTCCATTGTTTTGCATGATGACACTAGGGTATGGATTGAAAAAAGTTAAGGTATTGAACAAAGAATTTTTAAGACAACTTAATTCACTTTGTTTTAAAGTTTTTTTACCAATGGTATTATTTATTAATATCTATCAAAGTGATTTTTTTGAATTATTTTCTATAAAGCTTGTTTTATTTGCAGTTGCGATAGTACTCCTATCTTTTATGGTGTTATATTTCATAGTACCAAAAATAGAACCAAAAAATATGAATCGAGGGGTAATGATACAAGGGATCTTTCGTAGTAATTACATTTTATTTGGAGTGCCTATAGCGCAAGGTCTTTATGGAGAAGGAAATACTGGAGTTACTGCCATATTAATTGCATTTATAATTCCTCTGTTTAATTTACTATCTGTAGTTGCCCTATCATTTTTTTCAAAACAAAAGCAAACAAAAAAACAAACGCTTTTAGAAATTGCACATAACCCATTGATTATAGCTTCTATTATTGCCGTTTGTTTTAAAGTATTTCATATTTCATTGCCACCTGTAATGGAACAGACTATTTCTGATCTTGGAAAAGTTGCTACGCCCTTAGCATTAATTACACTTGGTGGAAGCTTCCAATTTCAAAGTCTTGGTAAATACAAGGCACAACTATGTGTTAGTGTGCTTGGAAAATTAATCATAGTACCAGGAATATGTATTTTGTTATCCATTTTCGCTGGTTTTAGAGGGGTAGAACTTGCTGCTCTAATGGCGATGTTTGCAAGCCCTACGGCTGTATCCTCTTTTACAATGGCACAAAATTCAAATGCAAATTATGAATTAGCAGGTCAAATTGTAGTATTTGATTCGCTCCTATCGGTTCTAACTATTTCCATTTGGATTATTTTATTAAAGCAGTTTTCTATGATTTAACCCATCTACCACTTGCACCACAAGGTAGAACTAGTCCGTTATCTGTTACAGGAAGACCAATTTCAGATGCTTCAACATGGCCACCAAATTTTGAGACAATACTTGTATGAATCATATAATTTAATACAGCAGGTTGTAGCCCTGTTGTATAAGAGTTAATAAGAAAGAATACAGAATCTTTAGATAAAAGTTGAGAAGTTAGTTCAATGAATGGATAAATACTCTCTTCGATTTTCCAAATTTCACCTTTTGGACCACGTCCATAAGATGGCGGATCCATGATAATTCCGTCATACGTATTTCCACGTCTAATTTCACGTTCTACAAATTTCACACAATCATCTACTAACCAACGAATTGGCTTGTCTGATAGTCCAGATGAGACAGCATTTTCTTTTGCCCAATTTACCATTCCTTTGGATGCGTCCACATGAGTGACATTTGCACCTGCACTTGCAGCAGCCAATGTTGCCCCCCCTGTATAAGCAAAAAGATTCAATACTTTGAGTTGACGTTTTTCTTTTTGAATTAAATTAGAAAACCAATCCCAGTTTGTTGCTTGTTCCGGAAATAAACCAGTGTGTTTAAAACTAAAGGGTTTTAAATTAAAGGTAAGAGATTTATAGTTAATTTGCCATTCTTTTGGTAAATTGATAAATTCCCATTCGCCACCACCAGCTTTACTTCTATGATAGTGTCCATTTTTTTGTTTCCAAGCTTTATGTTTTTTAGAAGTGTTCCAAATTACTTGAGGATCTGGACGTACTAAAATGTAATCTCCCCAACGTTCAAGTTTTTCTCCATTTGAAGTATCGATGACTTCATAATCATTCCATTCATTTGCAATCCACATAGATATCTCCGTTCGTTTTTGTTATAATAGAAATATCATACACTAAATATTTATAGATTGGCAAGAGGATAGTAGGAAGATGTACTTAATTTCGCTTTATTTTGATGAAAAAACAAAGGATCATATTACTGAATATACAAAAAGTATTGCAAATTATACAAAGGAATTTTCTTTGATTACGGAATGTGTACCACCACATCTTACGGTAGCAGGATATACATCTACATATAATAAAGAAGAAACACTAACAAAATTGATTTATACAATAGATGATCTAGTAACTCATCTGAAAAGTTTTGAATTAAATATTGTATCAATTGGAACTTTAAAGGGAAGTGTTCTTTATCTAACTCCTATTTTAAATAAACAACTACAAGGGGTAGTAGAAGAATTAGAAGAAAAAATTGGTTCCACAATCTTTTTTCAAAGTAGTATATATTATAAGCCATATTCTTATTTACCACATATCACGATTGCACGAAGGTTATCAAAAGAACAACTATTTCTTGGGTTTGAAGCAATACAACATGTTTTTAAACCATTTATAGGTCATGTTGTCAGAATTGGATTATCGACAACAAATCCTTATCAGGAAATAAAAAATTGGCAATTACAAAGCACTTCATCGTGCTAATGCGTTACAATGATATTGAAATTATCATTGACTTAAGTACCGTATCATATTATAATGGCACATAGATTTGGCGCAGATGCAAACTGTATCGCGTCTATTTTTAAGATATTATTACTATAGAAAAAAGAGGAGATTATTATGAGTGATTCATTGGGATGGATTATTGTAGCCTTTGTGCTATATTTGTTACTTATGATTATTGTTGGTGCAATATTTGCTAAGAAAAATAACACTGCAGAAGATTATTTTTTAGGGGGAAGAAAATTAGGGGGTTTTGTTGCAGCATTATCAGCACAAGCATCTGATATGAGTGGATGGCTTCTTATGGGGCTACCAGGAAGTGTATATGCATTAGGAACAGGACAAAGTTGGATTGCAATAGGATTGTTTATCGGAACAGTTTGTAACTGGTTATTTATTTCAAAACGTTTAAGAAGATATACGATTCGTGCAAATAATTCACTTACATTGCCTACTTATTTTGAAAACAGATTTCATGATAAAAAAAGAATTTTGTTATTTGTTTCTTCTATTACAATTGTTATTTTCTTTTTGGTATATACAGCATCTGCATTAGCTGCTGGTGGAAAGTTATTTAATTCTGTTTTTGGTGTAGATTATAGGATTGCATTAACAATCGGTGCACTTGTTATTTTAGCATACACATTCTTAGGTGGATTTTTAGCTGTATGTACAACAGACTTTATTCAGGGGATGTTAATGTTAGTAGCATTATTAGCAGTACCAATTATGGCATTTTTCGTTGTTGGTGGAGAAAATCTTTCAAGTGTCTTAACAGAAACTGGCGTTAATGGTGCAGACTTTTTAAATGTTATGAATAATGGAAGTGCGAGATTTGGTGTGATTGATATTATTTCTCAATTGGCTTGGGGATTGGGATATTGTGGAATGCCACATATCTTAGTACGTTTTATGGCGATTCGTGATGAAAAGGAATTAAAAAAATCAAAAAGTGTAGCAATCATTTGGGTAGCATTATCCTTAGTAGCGGCATGTGTAATCGGTGTAGTGGGAAGAGCGTATTTGTATCCGACTGTATTAGTAAGTGGAGGAGAAGAAAGAGTTTTCATTGAAATGATTGTAAAATTATTTACAGTTGATTTAGCAATGCCAATTATTGGAGGAATTTTCCTTTGTGGTATTTTAGCAGCGATTATGTCTACGGCAGATTCACAATTACTTGTAAGTGCATCAAGTGTTGCAGAAGACATCTTTGCAGGAATCTTTAAAAAAGATGCTTCAGATGATACAATTTTAAAAGTAAGTCGTGTTACAGTTATTATTATTGCTGTTTTGGCATACTTAATTGCATTAGATCCAAATAGTACAATTATGGGACTTGTATCAAATGCATGGGCAGGTCTTGGATCCGCATTTGGACCAATTGTTGTGTTATCGCTATTTTGGAAACGTACAAATTTCCATGGAGCGGTTACGGGAATTGTTGTTGGAGCTGGAACTGTTTTAATATGGGATTACTTACCAATTATTTCAGGAGCAACTATAGGTAGTGCAACAGGACTTTACTCTTTGGCAGTTGGATTCCCGCTTAGTTTAGTAGCTATTGTAATAGCAAGCTTACTTACTAAAGCACCAAGTGAAGAAATAATACAGGAATTCGAAGATGTAAAAGCAGGAAGAATATAAGAAAATCTTTAGTTTCTAAGGAGAGTGTAATATACTTTTCTTAGAAACTATTTTTTTTGAAAAAAATAGTCAAAAACACTTGCATTATTGTTTGAAATGAGATATACTAATTTTTGCTGTGGCATGATAGCGATGAAGCGAGAGGTTGTTGCATTAAATTGCAAGTTTTCCGTGGAGCGAATGTCAAGTTAGGAAACTGACGACAAGTCACTGTACAAATAACTGCTACCAAGGATGTAGCAACAACGTGAGAAAGTTTAGTAACAGACTAGGATGTAACCCAAATCTGTAGTTTGATTTTTACTATGACACACACGGGAGAGTGTACAGTCACCGCTTGTCGTACTTACAGAAATAAAGTGCGAAAAGGAGGCGACTTTTTTTATGGCAAGTCAAGTAATGAGAATTACACTTAAAGCTTATGATCATCAATTAGTTGATGCATCTGCCAAGAAAATCATCGAAACAGTTAAAAAGAACGGGGCTCAAGTGAGTGGACCAGTACCACTTCCAACTAAGAAAGAAATTATTACAATTCTTAGAGCTGTTCACAAATACAAAGATTCGAGAGAACAATTTGAGCAGAGAACACACAAAAGATTAATCGACATTTTAACACCAACACCAAAGACAATCGACGCATTACAAAGAATTGAAATGCCAGCTGGTGTATATATCGATATCAAAATGAAAAACAAATAAGTAAACGTGTAAACAAAAAACAAAAACAAACAAAACCCTCTACAGTACAGTATGAATGATTGGACTATAAATATAGAAAGAACATTCCGCTATGTAGAAACAATTAGGAGGTAATCATGAACAAAGCTATTTTAGCTACTAAAGTCGGAATGACTCAAATCTTCGATGAAAATGGTGTTTTAGTACCAGTAACTGTTCTTCAAGCTGGACCATGTTCAGTAACACAAGTTAAAACATTAGAAAATGATGGATATGAAGCAGTTCAAGTTGGGTTTGTTGAGAAAAAAGACAAAATCATCAACAAAGATAAAGCTGGTAAAAAAGAAATTATCCATAGACACGGTGTAAATAAAGCTTTAAAAGGTCACTTTGAAAAAGCTGGTGTATCAAGCAAAAGATTTGTGCGTGAATTTAAATTCGCAAACATTGCTGATTTTACATTGGGACAAGAAATCAAAGCCGATATCTTTACAGCTGGAGATAAAGTAGATGCTACTGCAACTTCAAAAGGTAAAGGATTCCAAGGCGCAATCAAAAGACATGGACAACACAGAGGTCCTATGACTCATGGTTCTAAATTCCATCGTCATCAAGGGTCGAATGGTGCTTGTTCTTCTCCAAGTCGTGTATTCAAAGGAAAAGGAATGCCAGGACATATGGGTTGCGTTAAAGTAACAGTTCAAAATCTTGAAGTTGTTAGAGTTGATGCAGAAAAGAATTTGCTTTTAGTAAAAGGCGCAGTACCAGGACCTAAGAAAGCATTAGTAACAATTAAAGAAACTACAAGAGTAGATTCAGTAAAAAAAGAAGCTTAATTAGGGAATGAAAGGAGGACACATCAGTGGCAAACGTATCTGTTTATAATATGGAAGGCAAAGAAGTTGGAACAATGGAATTAAACGATGCGGTATTCGGTGTTGAAGTGAATGAACATCTAGTACACATGGCTGTTGTACAACAACTTGCGAATAATCGTCAAGGAACTCAAAAAGCCAAAACGCGTTCAGAAGTTTCTGGTGGTGGAAGAAAACCATGGAAACAAAAAGGAACTGGTCATGCAAGACAAGGTTCAACAAGATCTCCACAATGGACAGGAGGCGGAGTTGTATTCGCACCAGTACCAAGAGATTATTCTTTCAAATTAAATAAGAAAGAAAAAAGAGCAGCTTTAAAATCTGTTTTAACAGACAAAGTTCAAACTCAAAAATTAATCGTTGTAGACGAATTAAAATTTGATGAAATCAAAACAAAGAACTTCAAAGCTGTATTAGAAAATTTAAATATTACAAGAAAAGCTCTTGTTGTTTTAAATGATAATGATACAAATGTTGTTTTATCTGCAAGAAATATTCCTACAGTAAAAACAGCTCAAACAAATACAATTAATGTATATGATATTTTAAATGCACAAACAGTAGTTCTTACGAAAGATGCTGTTAAAACGATCGAGGAGGTATATGCATAATGGCAGATATTAAATATTATGACGTAATCCTCAAACCAGTTGTTACTGAAAGAAGTATGGCTGGCATGGGCGAAAAGAAATACACATTTTTAGTTCATCCACAAGCAACAAAATCTCAAATCAAAGAAGCAGTTGAAAAAATGTTTGATGGAGCAAAAGTGGAAAAAGTTAACACTATGAACTTAGATGGTAAAAAGAAAAGACGTGGTACAGTTATTGGTAGAACAGCAAAAACTAAAAAAGCCATCGTTAAATTAACAGCAGAAAGTAAAGATATTGAAATCTTTGCTAGTCTATAATTAGACAACATATATGCAAACAAAAGCATGATAATAAAGTAAGTAAAGGAGAATGATCATGGGAATAAAAACATATAACCCATATACACCTTCCAGACGTAATATGACTGGTTCTGATTTTGCAGAAATCACAAAGACAACTCCAGAAAAATCTCTTTGTGCACCACTTAGCAAAACAGCAGGTCGTAATAATCAAGGTAAAATTACAGTTAGACATCGCGGAGGCGGAGCTAAAAGAAAATATAGAATCATTGATTTCAAAAGAAATGGAAAAGATGGAATAGCAGCTACTGTTATCGGAATCGAATACGATCCAAACAGAACAGCAAATATCGCTCTTATTGCTTATGCAGATGGACAAAAAGCTTATATCTTAGCACCAGAAGGATTAAAAGATGGCGCTAAAGTTATGAACGGACCAGAAGCAGAAGTAAAAATCGGTAACTGTTTACCTCTTTCAGCAGTTCCAGTTGGTACACAAGTACACAATATTGAAATGCATCCAGGAAAAGGCGGACAAATGGTTCGTTCGGCTGGAAATAGCGCTCAATTAATGGCGAAAGAAGGAAAATATGCTACTCTTAGATTACCATCTGGTGAAATGAGAATGGTTCCAATCGAATGTAGAGCAACAATCGGCGTTGTTGGTAACGGCGATCATAACCTTATTAATATCGGTAAAGCTGGACGTAAACGTCACATGGGTATTAGACCTACAGTTCGTGGTTCTGTTATGAACCCTAATGACCATCCACACGGTGGTGGTGAAGGTAGAACTGGAATTGGTCGTACAGGTCCATGTACACCATGGGGTAAACCAGCACTTGGTCTTAAAACTCGTAAGAAGAAAAAAGCTTCTAACAAGTTAATCGTAAGAAGAAGAGACGGAAGAAACGTTAAATAATCGATATTAATAATTAGGAGGAATAATAATGGCTAGATCACTTAAAAAAGGCCCTTTTGCAGATGCAAGCATACTTAAAAAAGTAGATGCATTAAATGCAAGCGGTGGCAAACAAGTAATTAAGACATGGTCACGTCGTTCTACAATTTTCCCATCATTTGTTGGGCATACAATTGCAGTTCATGACGGAAGAAAACATGTGCCTGTATATGTAACAGAAGATATGGTTGGCCACAAACTTGGCGAATTCGTAGCTACAAGAACATACAGAGGACATGGCAAAGACGAAAAGAAATCTAGAGTTAGATAGTTGAAAGGAGGTTTTATCCATGGCTAAAGGACATAGATCCCAGATTAAAAGAGAAAGAAATGCGAATAAAGATACAAGACCTTCTGCTAAGTTATCATACGCAAGAGTGTCGGTACAAAAAGCATGTTTCGTGTTAGATGCTATTAGAGGTAAAGACGTAACAACAGCTGCAGCAATCTTAGAGTACAACCCAAGATACGCTTCAAGCTTAATTAAAAAATTATTAGATTCAGCAGTAGCAAATGCTGAAAACAATAATGGTATGAACCCAGAAAACCTTTACATTGTTGAGTGCTACGCAAACAAAGGACCTACAATGAAGAGAGTTAAACCGAGAGCACAAGGTAGAGCTTACAGAATTGAAAAAAGAACAAGCCATATCACTTTAGTGCTTGACGAAAAATAAAAGTAAAGGAGAATAGATATGGGACAGAAAGTTAATCCTCACGGCCTAAGAGTCGGCGTTATTAAGGATTGGGATTCCAAATGGTATGCAGACGCTGACTTTTCAGACCTTTTAGTAGAAGATTATAATATAAGAAAATTTTTAAAGAAAAAATTATATGCTGCTGGAATTTCAAAAATTGAAATCGAAAGAGCTTCTGACAGAGTTAAAATAATCATCTTTACAGCTAAACCAGGTGTGGTAATTGGAAAAGGTGGATCAGAAATCGAAGTAACAAAAAAAGAACTTTCTAAATTAACAGATAAGAAAGTTTTAGTAGATATCAAAGAAATTAAAAGACCAGATAAAGATGCTCAATTAGTTGCAGAAAATATTGCACAACAACTTGAAAATCGTGTGTCATTTAGAAGAGCTATGAAATCTACAATGAGCAGAACTATGAAATCAGGAGCGCTTGGTATTAAAACTAGTGTATCAGGACGTCTTGGTGGAGCAGATATGGCTCGTACAGAATTCTATAGTGAAGGGACTATTCCACTTCAAACACTAAGAGCTGATATCGAATATGGTTTTGCAGAAGCAGATACCACATACGGTAAAGTAGGTGTTAAAGTATGGATCTATAAAGGCGAAGTACTTCCTACAAAAGGAAACAAGGAAGGGAGCGATAAATAATGTTAATGCCAAAAAGAGTGAAACGTCGTAAACAATTCCGTGGTTCTATGAGAGGAAAAGCATTACGCGGTAACACAATCACAAACGGTGAGTTCGGTCTTGTAGCGACAGAACCATGTTGGATTAGATCAAATCAAATCGAATCAGCACGTATTGCTATGACACGTCATACAAAACGTGGTGGTAAAGTATGGATTAAGATTTTTCCTGACAAACCAGTAACATCAAAACCAGCAGAAACACGTATGGGTTCCGGTAAGGGATCATTAGAATATTGGGTAGCGGTTGTAAAACCAGGTCGAGTAATGTTCGAGCTTTCAGGAGTATCTGAAGAAGTAGCTAGAGAAGCATTACGTCTTGCAATGCATAAGCTTCCTTGTAAATGTAAAATTGTTTCTAAAGCAGACTTGGAAGGCGGTGTATCAAATGAAAATTAACAAGTATGTAGAAGATTTAAACACAAAATCAGCTGCAGAGTTAGCGAGTGAATTAGTGGCTGCTAAAAAAGAACTTTTCAATTTGAGATTCCAAAACGCAACAAATCAATTAGACAACACGGCAAGAATCAAAGATGTTAGAAAAAACATCGCAAGAATTCAAACTGTAATAACACAAAAAGCGAACCAATAACAAGTTGTTTAATATTTAGTAGATTTGGAAAGGAGATCAATCGTGGAAAGAAATTTAAGAAAAACTCGTACTGGAAAAGTAACCAGTAATAAAATGGATAAAACAATTACTGTTGCAATCGAAGATCACGTAAAACATCCTCTTTACAACAAAATCGTAAAGAGAACATACAAATTAAAAGCACATGATGAAAATAACGATTGTAACATAGGCGATACAGTTAAAGTTATGGAAACAAGACCTTTATCGAAAGACAAAAGATGGAGACTTGTAGAAATTATTGAAAGAGCAAAATAATTAATGGTTCTATCGTTTGATAGCCATTATGGAAGGAGATTTTAGCATGATTCAACAAGAAAGCAGACTTAAGGTTGCTGATAACACAGGTGCAAAAGAATTATTATGTATCAGAGTTATGGGTGGATCTAAAAGAAGATATGCAAGCATTGGCGATATCATCGTTGCTACAGTTAAAGATGCAACACCAGGTGGCGTTGTAAAAAAAGGTGATGTAGTAAAAGCTGTAGTTGTACGTAGTGTAAAAGGCGCTCGTCGTAAAGACGGTTCTTATATTAAATTTGACGAAAATGCTGCTGTTATCATCAAAGATGACAAAACTCCAAAAGGAACTCGTATTTTTGGACCAGTAGCAAGAGAGCTTCGTGAAAAACAATTTATGAAAATTGTTTCTCTAGCTCCAGAAGTATTATAAGGAGGTGCCGTATGTCAACATTTAAAATTAAAAAAGGTGATACTGTTAAAGTAATTGCTGGTAAAGATAAAGACAAAGAAGGCAAAGTAACGAACGTAGACCGTAAAAATAATAAGGTTACTGTAGAAGGTGTTGGAGTGATTACAAAACACACAAAACCATCTGCAACTAACCCAAATGGTGGAATTGTTCAAGTAGAAGCTGCCATTGATATTTCAAACGTAATGTTACTTCATAATGGAAAAGCTACAAGAGTAGGATTTGAAGTTAAAGAAGGTAAAAAAGTACGTATTGCAAAAGCAACTGGCGAAGTAATTGATTAATTCTAAGGAAGGAGGCCAAAAAGCGTGAGCAGACTTAAAGATATATATAATGAACAAATCGTAGAAGCTATGACTAAAAAGTTTGGATATAAAAACGTAATGGAAGTTCCAAAGCTTGATAAAATTGTAATCAACATGGGTGTTGGTGAAGCAAAAGATAACGCAAAAGTATTAGAAGCGGCTGTTAAAGATATGGAAACTATTGCAGGACAAAAAGCTGTTTTAACTAGAGCGAAAAACTCAATTGCCAATTTCAAATTAAGAGAAGGAATGCCAATCGGATGTAAAGTAACATTACGTGGAGAAAAAATGTATGAATTCCTAGATCGTTTAGTGAATTTAGCATTACCTCGTGTACGTGACTTTAGAGGTGTAAACCCTAATGCATTTGACGGAAGAGGAAATTATTCCCTTGGAATTAAAGAGCAAATCATTTTCCCTGAAATTGAATATGATAAAGTAGATAAAGTAAGAGGTATGGATGTTATTTTTGTAACAACAGCTAAAACTGACGAAGAATCTCGTGAATTATTGACATTATTCAATATGCCATTCGCAAAATAGAAGGAGGTAATATTTCATGGCTAAAACAGCAATGAAGATTAAACAACAACGTCCTCAAAAATTCTCAACTAGAGAATATAGTCGTTGTAAAATCTGTGGACGTCCACATGCATATTTAAGAAAATACGGAATTTGCAGAATTTGCTTCCGTGAACTGGCATATAAAGGTCAGATTCCTGGCGTAAGAAAAGCTAGTTGGTAGGATATAAATAGATTCTAATGTAGTAAATAAATATATAAGGAGGCAAATCAAATGACAATGAGCGATCCGATTGCAGATATGCTTACAAGAGTTCGTAATGCAAATCAAGCAAAACACGATACAGTTGATGTACCAGCTTCTAAAATGAAATTAGCAATTGCTAAAATTCTTTTAGATGAAGGTTATATTAAAAAATATGAAATTATCGAAGATGGTGCTTTTAAAACAATCCACATTACATTAAAATATGGTGCTGATAAAAGCGAGAAAATTATTGCAGGAATTAAAAGAATTTCTAAACCAGGACTTCGTGTATATGCAAATAAAGAAAATTTACCTAAAGTTCTTGGAGGACTTGGTATCGCAATTATTTCTACAAACCAAGGAGTAATTACTGATAAAGAAGCTAGAAAATTAAATGTTGGTGGAGAAGTTTTAGCATTTGTATGGTAAAATAATTCCACTCACAATTAAGTCAAAATTCGAATAGGAGGTACGGGCATGTCACGTATAGGAAGAATGCCAATCGCGGTTCCTGCAGGTGTAACTGTAGTTATTGCAGAAAATAATAAAGTGACTGTAACAGGTCCTAAAGGAACACTTGAAAGAGTGTTACCAGCAGAAATGGATATTAAATTAGAAGAAGACCAAGTAGTTGTTACAAGACCAAATGATTTAAAGAAAATGAAATCTCTTCACGGTTTAACAAGAACATTAATCAATAATATGGTTGTTGGTGTTACAGCTGGTTATGAGAAAAAATTAGAAGTAAATGGTGTTGGTTATAAAGTAGCAAAAGCTGGAAATACATTAACACTTTCTCTTGGATATTCACATCCAGTTGAAATGATTGATCCAGAAGGAGTTGAAACAACTCTTGAAGGACAAAACATTATCTTCGTAAGAGGTATTGATAAAGAAAAAGTTGGCCAATTCGCTGCTGAAATCAGAGACAAGAGAAGACCAGAACCTTATAAAGGTAAAGGTATTAAATATGCTGATGAAGTTATTAGACGTAAAGTTGGTAAGACTGGTAAGAAATAGATAAGGAGAGTAAACAATGGTTAGTAAAAAATCTAGACAAAAAGTTCGTGTTAAAAAACACATGAAAATCCGTAACCGTTTTAGCGGAACAGCTGCTAGACCACGTTTAGCAGTATTCAGAAGTAATAATCATATGTATGCTCAAATTATTGACGATACAGTTGGGAACACTATCGTTTCTGCTTCTACACTTGAAAAAGCTGTAAAAGCTGAATTAGATAAAACCAATAACGTTGATGCAGCAGCATATTTAGGAACATTAATTGCAAAAAGAGCAATGGAAAAAGGTATTGAAGCAGTAGTATTTGATAGAGGTGGCTTCATTTATCATGGTAAAGTTGCAGCTTTAGCAGAGGCAGCAAGAGAAGCTGGCCTTAAATTCTAGGAAAGGGAGAGAAAATCACATGAAACACACTATTATTGATACAACTAATATGGAATTAACAGAAAAAGTTGTTTCCATCAAACGTGTAACTAAGGTTGTTAAAGGTGGTCGTAACTTCCGCTTCACTGCTTTAGTTGTAGTTGGAGATGGCAACGGTCACGTTGGTGCTGGATTAGGTAAAGCTACTGAAATTCCAGACGCTATCCGCAAAGGAAAAGAAGATGCTGCTAAAAACTTAGTTGCAGTAGCATTAGATGAACACAAATCAGTAACACATGATTATTTAGGAAAATTTGGTTCAGCACAAGTTTTACTAAAAAAAGCTCCAGAAGGTACAGGTATTATCGCGGGAGGTCCTGCACGTAGCGTATGTGAGCTTGCTGGAATCAAAAACATTCGTACAAAATCATTAGGTTCTAACAACAAACAAAACGTTGTTCTTGCAACAATCGCTGGTTTAGCTAGTCTAAAATCACCAGAAGAAATTGCTGCAAAACGCGGAAAATCTGTTGAAGAAGTTATGGGCTAAGGAGGAATTAAAAATGGCAGATAAAATGTTAAAAATCACATTAGTAAAATCTCCTATTGGTGCAGTTCCAAAAAATAGAGCAGTTGTTGAAGCTATGGGACTTAGAAAGCTTAACAAAACTGTTGTTATGCCTGACAACGCGTCAACAAGAGGAATGATTCAAAAAGTAGGATATATGCTGAAAGTAGAAGAAGCATAATATAAAAAAGGAGGTGTCAGAATGGAATTATCAAATTTACAACCAGCTGCTGGTTCGAAGCATAGTGATAATTTTAGAAGAGGTCGTGGACACGCATCAGGAAATGGTAAAACTGCTGGTAAAGGTCACAAAGGACAAAAAGCTCGTTCAGGTGCAACTAGACCAGGTTTTGAAGGTGGACAAATGCCTTTATACAGACGTATTCCAAAAAGAGGTTTCACTAACAGAAATACAAAAGAAATCATCGGAATTAACGTTTCAGCTTTAGAATGTTTCGAAAATGGTAGCGTAGTTACTATCGATTCATTAATCGAAGCAGGCATTGTAAAACATCCAAAAGATGGAGTTAAGATCCTTGGAAACGGAGAGTTTACTAAGAAACTTGATGTTAAAGCAAATGCATTTAGTGCATCAGCAAAAGAAAAAATCGAGGCTCTTGGTGGAACAGTAGAGGTGATGTAATATGATTACTACCTTGAAAAATGCATTCAAAATAAAAGAAATTCGTATGAAAATATTATTTACCTTTGCAATGTTAGTTGTGATTCGTTTGGGATCACAACTCCCAGTTCCAGGGGTAGATAGAACATATTTTGCTAATTGGTTTGCAAGTCAATCTGGTGATGCATTTAATTTTTTTGATGCATTTACTGGAGGTTCATTTCTAAACATGTCTATTTTTGCTTTAAATATTACACCCTATATTACTTCATCTATTATCATGCAACTTCTTACAATAGCAATTCCTAAGTTAGAAGAAATGCAAAAAGATGGAGAAGAAGGACGTAAAAAGATTGCAACTATTACTAGATATGTTACAGTAGGTCTTGCTTTAATTTATTCGGCTGCAATGGCTATTGGATTTGGTAGAAGTGGTTTATTAGAAACATATAATGCATTAAACGTTATAACAGTTATTGTTGCTTTAACAGCTGGTAGTGCAATGCTTATGTGGATTGGTGAAAGAATTACAGAAAAAGGTGTCGGAAACGGGATATCTGTTGTTTTAGTAATTAATATTATTTCTAGTTTACCATCAGATATTTCAACACTTTTTGAGCAGTTTGTTCAAGGAAAAGCAATAGCAGTAAGTGCACTTGCAGTTGTTATTATATTGGCAATTATTCTTGCAATGGTAATTTTAGTTATTATTCTTAGTAGTGCCGTACGTAAAATTCCAGTTCAATATGCAAAAAAAGTACAAGGTAGAAAAATGGTTGGTGGTCAAACATCAAGTATTCCATTAAAGGTAAATACAGCAGGAGTAATTCCTGTTATTTTCGCGTCATCTATATTACAATTTCCATTAGTAATAGTATCGTTGTTTAATATTCAAGGAACAGGTTTTTGGGGAGAAGTATTAAATGCAATGAACTCAAGCAATTGGGTGAAAATTGCAACACCACAATATTCAATAGGATTATTGGTATATATTTTATTAGTAATTTTCTTTGCATATTTTTATACTTCTATCACGTTTAACCCACTTGAAATTGCAAATAATATGAAAAAGCAAGGTGGATTTATTCCTGGAATTAGACCAGGAGCACCAACTAGTGATTTCTTAAGCAAAGTTTTAAATTATATTATTTTTATAGGAGCAGCTGGTCTAACAATTGTTGCTATAATACCTTTTGTATTTAATGGTTTATTTAATGCAAGTATTTCATTTGGTGGTACAAGTTTAATTATTATTGTAAGTGTTATTTTAGAAACGCTAAAACAAATTGAATCACAAATGTTAGTACGTAATTACAGAGGGTTCTTGAATGACTAATTTGGGTGGGGGCAGGACAGATGTTTTGTCCCCATTAAGTGTATAAAGGACGGTTGATAAAAATGAAAATAATTATGTTAGGAGCCCCAGGTGCAGGAAAAGGCACACAGGCGAAAATGATAGCAGATAAATATAGTGTTCCACATATCTCAACAGGAGATATCTTTAGAGCGAATATAAAAAATGGAACGGAATTAGGAACAGAAGCAAAAAAATATATGGATCAAGGATTATTAGTTCCAGATGAATTGACAGTTAAGATTCTTTTAGACCGTGTTGCGAATGATGATTGCAAAAACGGATATGTTCTTGATGGATTTCCTCGTACTATTCCACAAGCAAATGTTTTAGATGAAGCACTTCAAAATCTTGGAGAAAAAATAGATTATGCAATTAATGTTGATGTTCCAGATGAAAATATTGTAAATAGAATGTCTGGAAGACGAGCATGTTTATCATGTGGTGCAACTTTTCATTTACAACATGTTCCACCAAAAGTAGAAAATGTGTGTGATACATGTGGTAATGAACTTATATTGAGAGATGATGATAAACCAGAAACAGTATTAAATCGTTTAAAAGTGTATCATGATCAAACAAGTCCTTTAATTGAATTTTATACAAATAAAGGTGTATTAAAAACTGTAGATGGTACAATGGAAATGCAACAAGTGTTTTTAGCAATTTGTGATATCTTAGGTTAAGAGGAGATAGAATAAAATGGCTGTATCAATAAAATCCGCAAGAGAAATAGAACTAATGAGAGAAGCAGGAAAAATTCTTGCTAAAGTGCATCTTGAACTTGGTAAAATTATTCGCCCAGGTATATCAACATTTGAAATTGATAAACTAGGTGAAGAATTAATTAGAAGCTATGATTGTATCCCTAACTTTTTAAACTATAATGGATATCCGGCATCTGTATGTGTTTCTGTTAATGAAGAAGTTGTTCATGGAATTCCATCGAAAGATCGAATTTTAGTAGAGGGTGATATTGTAAGTCTTGATGCTGGTCTTATTTATAAAGGCTATCATTCGGATGCTGCAAGAACTTATGCAGTTGGAACTATTGCTCCAGAAGTACAAAAATTAATAGATATAACACAACAAAGTTTCTTTGAAGGAATAAAAATGGCAAAAGCTGGAAATCATTTACATGATATATCCAATGCTATACATGATTATATTGAAGAATATGGTTATGGAATTGTTCGTGATTTAGTAGGTCATGGAATAGGAACAAAATTACATGAAGAACCTCAAATTCCAAATTTTAAACAAAGTAGAAAAGGAATTAAATTACAAGCAGGAATGACACTTGCGATTGAACCTATGATTAATTTGGGACGCAGTGATGTCGAATGGCTTGATGATGATTGGACAGTAGTAGCACTCGATGGTTTGCCATCAGCGCATTATGAAAATACCGTTTTAATTACAGAGGGTGAACCAGAAATTTTAACGTTGTTAAAATAGAATGGAAGGATTAATGTATGATAGGTGATATTGTTTGTTCAAATGTTGGTCATGATAAAGGCGAGATTTATTTCATATTTAAAGAAGAAACATCATATGTATATTTAGTGAATGGTAAAAATAGATGCAAGAAGAATCCAAAGAAAAAGAAAAAAAAGCATGTTACAGTGATTGAACATATTTTTTCCTCACTAGACACATATACAGATGTTGTAATAAAAAAAACATTAAAAGATTACAAGAGAAAAATGATTACCCAATTAGGTTAAGGTTAAGAGGAGGCAAATATGTCAAAAGCAGATGTTATTGAAATTGAAGGAACTGTAGTTGAAAAATTACCAAATACAATGTTTCAGGTTGAATTAGAAAATGGACACAAGGTACTAGCTCATATTAGTGGAAAATTGAGACAAAACTTTATTCGTATCTTACCAGGCGACAAGGTTACATTGGAATTATCACCATATGATTTATCAAAAGGTAGAATCATTTGGAGAGATAAATAAGAAAACGATGAAAAAGAATGCTATTTTAGGGAAAAAAATTAGGATATCCCTTGCAAATGGCATTTTTTCATGATACAATGATAGACGGTCTTTTTATGAAAGGAGGGTTTAACATGAAAGTTAGATCATCAGTAAAACCAATTTGTGAAAAGTGCAAAGTTATTAAAAGAAAGGGCGCAATCAGAATCATCTGTGAGAACCCTAAGCACAAACAAAGACAAGGATAATTCATTTATTAATGACCATAATGAATTCCTTGTCACATTATTTGGAAGTGGCATGTGCTGTATGTTAAATGTGAATTTGATATACAGATAAAGATAATGGAACGTATCTACACTTGATGCGGGAAATTACTTTTTGATACCGAGAATAATGTAACACATTTGGAGCAAATGTTTTCAAAATGAAAACGGCATCCGAGTATCGGATAAGTTGGATGAAGATATCCAACCGGGTATAAATATACCCCAATCAATTAGTAACTATATTTAGTAACAGAAAACGGAGGAAACGTAAATGGCTCGTATCGCAGGTGTTGATTTACCTAGAGAAAAACGTGTAGAAATCGGTTTAACTTATATCTATGGAATTGGTAGAGTAAGTGCAACAAAGATTTTAGCTGAAGCAAATGTTAGCCCTGACACTCGTGTTAGAGAATTAACAGATGATGAGGTAAAAAGAATTGCTGAAGTAATTGATGAAACAATGACAGTTGAAGGTGATTTAAGAAGAGAAATTATCCTTAACATCAAGAGATTACAAGAAATCGGATGTTATAGAGGAATTCGTCACAGAAGAGGACTTCCAGTTCGTGGGCAAAAAACAAAGACTAATGCTAGAACTAGAAAAGGTCCTAAGAGAACAGTAGCAAATAAGAAAAAATAATTAAAATTTAGAAAGTAGGTTAGTTTAAAATGGCTAAAAAAGTTGCAAAGAAAGTAACAAAAAAGCGCGTAAAGAAAAACGTTGAACGTGGACAAGCACATATCCAATCATCTTTTAATAATACAATCGTAACATTAACAGATGCTGAAGGTAATGCTCTTAGTTGGGCAAGTGCTGGTGGTCTTGGTTTTAGAGGTTCAAGGAAATCTACTCCATATGCAGCACAAATGGCTGCCGAAACTGCGACAAAAGCAGCTTTGGTTCATGGACTTAAAACAGTAGATGTATTTGTAAAAGGACCAGGTTCTGGTCGTGAAGCAGCAATTCGTGCACTTCAAGCATGTGGTCTTGAAGTAACAAGTATTAAAGATGTAACACCAGTACCACATAATGGATGTCGCCCACCAAAACGTCGTCGTGTATGATGGTTCATATCTATTAAAAATGTAGCGTAATAATAAAGCATGTTGGAAGAAAGTACAAAATTGTACTGTAAACAATATTAGGAGGATAATAATGGCAGTAAATAGAGTTCCTGTATTAAAAAGATGTAGATCACTTAATTTAGATCCAGTATTTTTAGGATATGATAAAAAATCAAACAGATCAACAGCTCGTGCAAATAAAAAAATGAGCGAATATGGTCTTCAATTAAGAGAAAAACAAAAAGCAAAATTTATCTATGGTGTTTTAGAAAGACCATTTAGAAATTACTATGACAGAGCAGACAGAATGATGTCTGGTATGACTGGTGAAAATCTTATGGTTATTCTTGAAAGCAGATTAGATAGCGTTATCTTTAGAATGGGATTTGCAAGAACAAGAAGAGAATCTAGACAAGTAGTTGGACATAAACACGTATTAGTAAATGGTAAAACAGTTAACATTCCTTCATATTTAGTAAAAGCTGGTGATGTTATTGAAATCAGAGAAAAATCAAAAAGTTTACAAAGATATAAAGATACCCTAGAAGTAACAGGCGGAAGATTAGTAGCTTCTTGGTTAGATGTTGATCAAGAAAATCTAAAAGGTACTGTTAAAAATCTTCCTACAAGAGAAGAAATTGATGTACCAGTAAATGAAATGCTTATTGTCGAATTATATTCAAAATAGGTATAAAGTAATCTTAAAACTTGTTCGCAAAGGAGGGTATTTGCAGTGTTTGATTTTGAAAGACCAAATATTGAGGTTGAAGAAATTTCTGATGATAAGAAGTATGGCAGATTTGTTGTAGAACCTTTAGAAAGAGGCTATGGGATCACTTTAGGTAATTCACTTAGAAGAATTATGTTATCTTCATTACCAGGTGCAGCTGTTAGTCAAGTTAAAATTGAAGGTGTATTACATGAATTTAGTTCAATACCAGGTGTTAAAGAAGATGTTACTGAAATCATTATGAATATCAAAAGCTTGGCAATCAAAAATACAAGTGAAACAAACGAGCCAAAAACAGCTTACATTGACTTTGAAGGTGAAGGAATCATTAAAGCATCTGATATCCAAGTGGATCCAGATATTGAAATTATGAATCCTGATCTTGTAATTGCGACTGTAAGTGGTGGTAAAAGTAGCAAGGTATATATCGAGCTTACTATTACAAAAGGACGCGGATATATCAGCGCAGAAAAGAATAAAGATGATGAATTACCAATTGGGGTAATCGCTATCGACTCAATTTACACACCAGTAGAGAGAGTAAATCTTGCTGTAGCTAATACGCGTGTTGGTCAAATCACTGATTACGATAAGCTAACATTAGATGTACAGACAAATGGAACACTTGCTCCAGATGAAGCTGTTAGCTTAGCTGCAAAAGTACTTAGCGTACACTTAGGCCTTTTCATCGACTTGTCAGAAAATGCCAAAACAGCAGAAGTTATGGTAGAAAAAGAAGATGATGAAAAAGAAAAAGTTTTAGAGATGAGCATTGATGAGTTAGAATTATCAGTTCGTTCATATAACTGCTTAAAGAGAGCTGGTATTAATACAGTTGAAGAATTAACTAACAGAACTTCTGAAGACATGATGAAAGTTCGTAATCTTGGACGTAAATCATTAGAAGAAGTTTTAGCAAAATTAAAAGAATTAGGATTAGAATTAAATCCTAGTGAAGAAATGTAATACAGTAATACCAAAGAGTTTGTATTATATTGATACATGAAATGGAACTATTGTAAACAATCATTCGGTAAGTAAGTCCAAAGAGCGTGGCCGGATGAACCATGAAATGGAGATTAGAAATGGCAAAGTACAGAAAATTAGGCAGAACATCTGACCAAAGAAAAGCATTACTTAGAAGTCAAATTACAGCACTTTTACACAATGGTAAAATTATTACTACTGAAGCAAAAGCAAAAGAAGTGAAAAAACAAGTAGAATCTTTAATTGCTCTTGCAGTAAAAGAAAAAGATAATTTTGAAACTGTAAAAGTTACTGCTAAAGTTGCTCGTAAAGATAAAGATGGTAAAAGAGTAAAAGAAGTTGTAGATGGTAAAAAAGTTACTGTATATGACGAAGTTGAAAAAGAAATCAAAAAAGATTTACCTTCAAGACTTCATGCTAGAAGACAAATCTTAAGAGTTCTTTATCCTGTAACTGAAGTACCTACAGAAGGTGCTGGTAAAAAAAGAGGAACAAAAGAAGTTGATTTAGTTGGAAAATTATTTGATGAATTTGCTCCTAAATATGCAACACGTAACGGTGGTTACACAAGAATCATTAAAATTGGTTTGCGTAAAGGTGATGCAGCAATGGAAGTTGTTTTAGAATTAGTATAATTATTGAAAAAGATTATTGCTTCGGCAATAGTCTTTTTTTTATGAAAATGATGTAAGAAATATGAAAACATGAAACTGTTTACAACGAATGTGAAACTTTGCTACAATATAACAAGATTGAGTCTAAGAAAGGTATCATGATGTTATGGAAGATAATTTAAAGAAAAATATATACGATATAGCAAAATTAGCAGGTGTTTCAATAGCTACAGTTTCACGAGTAGTAAATAATAGCACAAAAGTTAGCGCATCTACAAAAGAAAGAGTTCTATCTGTTATGAAAGAATATAAATACACACCAAATGTATTTGCAAGAGGATTGGGCCTTGATTCAATGAAAACAATAGGAATTATATGTCCAGATGTTTCTGATTTCTATATGGCAAAAGCAGTTGCAGCATTAGAAAAAGGATTACATAGTTATGGATATGATTGTATTCTCTATTGTAGTGGTTTAAAAAGAGAGGGACAAATTGAGGCAATAAAACGTATTGTTGAAAAACGAATAGATGCATTAATTCTAGTTGGATCACAGTATGTGGGAGATGGATGTGATCAAAGTGAAATTGAACACATCGTTCGTGTTTCAAAAACAATTCCTATATTTTTAATCAATGGAATGATTAAAGAAGAGAATATATATAGTATTTATTCAGATGATTATATGGCTTCTTATCAAGCAACGAGAGAAATTTTAGAATCAGGGAGAAGAAAAGTTTTATTTTTATATGATACAGATTCTTTTAGTGCAAAAAGAAAAATGGAAGGATATGAAACTGCATTGAAAGAATATAAAATTCCAATTCTTTATAATTTAAAGCTAAAAGTAGATAGAAATATAGAAACGATAAGAGATCTTTTATTAATAAGGAAAGATATTGAATTTGATAGTGTAGTTTGTATTAATGATGTATTGGCAATCGGTGTAATAAAATATGCACATGCAAAACAAATTAAAATTCCAGATGATTTAGTGATTGTTGGATATAATAATTCAGAAATAGCTATTTGTACTAATCCAGAATTATCTTCAATTGATAATAGAGCAGAAAAAATGTGTACAATTGCAATAGAACATATGATGAAAGTATTACAAGGTGAGGAAGTATCTAAAGAAGAAGTATTTGAGTGTAAGTTGATAAAGCGCTCTACAACTGATTTTTAAAAAAATAATGTTCCAATATAGTAACTTGAATTTATGATATAGATTTAGTAGAATAGATTAGATAAAGTAAATTCACTTAAAAGAAAGAAAATAAAAATATGGGAATTATAAAAGCGCTTGATGTAGTGTTTGAATATATAAGAAGAGATGAAGAAGGCAATGTCACAGGAATTACAACAGCAGTAGATCATGTATCATTAGATATAAAGCAAGGAGATTTTATTGCAATACTTGGTCATAATGGTTCTGGAAAATCAACATTAGCAAAGCATATGAATGCTATTTTATTTCCAACAGAAGGAACCGTATTTGTAGATGGAAAAGATACGAATAAAGAAGAAAACTTGTGGGATATAAGACAAAGTGCCGGAATGGTCTTTCAAAATCCAGATAATCAAATAATTGGACAACTTGTAGAAGAAGATGTCGGATTTGGTCCAGAGAATATTGGGATTCCAACAAAGGAAATTTGGGAGCGTGTAGAAGAAAGCCTGAAAGCAGTTGGCATGTATAAATATAGAAAACATTCTCCAAATAAACTATCTGGTGGGCAAAAGCAAAGAGTATCCATTGCAGGTGTAATTGCTATGCATCCAAAATGTATTGTATTAGATGAACCGACTGCTATGCTTGATCCTAAAGGGAGAAAAGAAGTGGTCCGAGCTATACGTGCGTTGAACAACGTAGAGAATGTAACTGTCATATTAATTACACATTATATGGAGGAAGTAGTACATGCCGATAAAGTTTTTGTAATGGATGAGGGAAAAATTGTTATGGAAGGAACTCCAAAGGAAATTTTTTCAAAAGTGGAAGAGTTAAGAAAATTAAGATTGGATGTTCCACAGGTAACCGAATTGGCTTATGAATTGAAAAAAGCGGGATTACCATTATCGGATGGTATTCTTACAATGGAAATGTTTCTAAAAGAAATGAAAGCAATTAGTGGAAAGGAAATAAAATAAATGTCATTTATATTAAATCATGTCGATTATAGATACGATGCAGATACACCACTTGCTACAAAAGCATTAGACGATGTTTCTTTAACCATACATCCAGGGGAATTTATAGGTTTGATTGGACATACGGGATCAGGGAAATCTACTTTAATTCAACATTTAAATGGATTAATTCAACCTACTAGTGGAGAAATCTATTTTCATGGAGAAGATATATTGGATAAACAGTATGATAAAAAAAAGTTGCGTAGTAAAGTAGGACTTGTATTTCAATATCCAGAGCATCAATTGTTTGAAGTAAACGTATTCGAAGATGTTTGTTTTGGTCCAAGAAATTTAGGATTAGATGAAAAAGAAGTAAATTTAAGAGCTTACACAGCTTTAAAACAAGTAGGATTAGAAGATGATTTTTTCTATCAATCTCCATTTGAATTATCGGGCGGTCAAAAAAGAAGAGTAGCCATTGCAGGTGTCTTAGCAATGAAACCAGAAGTACTAATATTAGATGAACCAACTGCTGGATTAGATCCAAAAGGAAGAGAAGAAATTTTAAATCAGATTGCAACACTTAGAAAAGAAACAGGCATAACAATTATTTTAGTTTCACATAGTATGGAAGATGTTGCAGAGTATGTAGACCGTATTATTGTAATGAATCAAGGAAAAGTATTATATGATGATGTTCCAAAAACAATCTTTTCATACTTTAAAGAATTAGAAGAAATAGGACTTGGAGCACCAAGAGTAACTTATATAATGGATGAGTTAAATAGATTTGGATTTGATGTCGATATTTTAGCAACTACTGTAAAAGAGGCGAAAGAATCTATAATAGCATCGTTAAAGAAAAAAGGCTGGAATGAATAAAAGAGGATAATCTATGTTAAGAGATATAACGTTAGGACAATATTATCAAACAGACTCCGTTTTACATAGGATGGATCCAAGAGTAAAATTAGTTGCAACAATTGTTTATATGATTAGTTTATTTTTGGTCGGTAATATTTGGGGATATATATTTGCAGGCTTATTTTTAGCATTTGTGATAAAAGTATCAAAAGTACCATTTCAATTTATGGTACGAGGAATGAAGGCAATTGTATTATTATTATTATTAACTGTATGCTTTAATTTATTTTTTACTCCAGGTGAAGTGATTTTTAGTATATGGAAATTGAATTTAACAAAAGAAGGAATACAAAGTGCATCAATGATGGCTGTGAGACTCTGCTTCTTGATTATAGGCTCTTCTGTAATGACATTAACAACAACACCAAATCATTTAACGGATGGTCTAGAAAGCTTATTAGGACCACTAAAAAAGATAAAAGTACCTGTACATGAGATTTCGATGATGATGTCAATTGCTTTGCGATTTATTCCTATATTATTAGAAGAAACAGATAAGATTATGAAGGCACAAATTGCAAGAGGAGCAGAATTTGAAAGTAAAAATTTGATGAAAAAAGCAAAGGCACTTGTACCACTTTTAGTACCGCTTTTTATATCTGCTTTTCGTAGAGCGAATGATCTTGCAATGGCGATGGAAGCAAGATGTTATAGAGGTGGAGAATTTCGAACAAAAATGAAGCCACTTCATTATGAACGAAGAGATTATATAAGTTATTTGATTTTATGTTTTTATTTTGTAGCAAGTATTATTATTGGAGGATTCTAAATCATATGGAGCAACATCGGATTTTATTGGAAGTATCATATGACGGGACAAATTACCATGGATGGCAAATTCAAAAAAATGCAATTAGTATTGAAGAAGTACTAAACAAAGAGTTGTCCACACTTTTAAAAGAAGAGATAGAAGTAATAGGGGCAAGCAGAACAGATGCTGGGGTACATGCAAAGTGTAATATTGCAGTATTTGATACATGCACAAATATTCCTGCAAATAAAATTGCAAATGCAATAAATCATTGTTTGCCAGAAGATATTCGAATACAAAATTCTTATGATGTAAAAGCGGATTTTCATCCAAGAAGAACTCCAACAAAAAAAACTTATGAATATAGAGTAAATATTGGAGCATTTGAAGATCCGACTAAAAGACTATACACTCATTTTACATACTTACCTTTAAATATTGAGAGTATGAGGGAAGCTGCAAGTTATATTATTGGAGAACACGATTTTGAAAGTTTTTCTGTAGCAAAAAAACAAGTAGCAAGTACTGTTCGAACGATATTTGAAATAGATATTAGAGAACAAGAAAATGAAATAATCTTTACAATTAGAGGGAATGGATTTCTACATAATATGGTAAGAATTATAGTAGGAACATTGTTAGTGATTGGTGCTGGTAGAAAGAAGCCAGAAGATATGATTACAATCCTAGAAGCAAAAAGAAGAACAGCAGCAGGACCAACAGCACCAGCAAAGGGATTGTGTTTAAAAAGTTATGAATTTGATGTATTGTAGTTTTATAGCAAAATGTAGAATGTAGGAGTTCATTTGATGAAAAAATCAGGAGAAAATTTAAAAACATCTAGTTTGAGAAATAGAGGTTTAATACTTGAATTAATTGCAACGAAACGTTGTAAAACAAGAATTGAAATAGCAAAAAAAACTGGTCTTTCGAAAATGACAATATCTAATATTATTTCAGAATTTATAGAACATGATATCGTATCTGAGTGCGAAGAAGAATTAACGGAAACATGTGGTAGAAATCCCATCTCTTTAAAAATTTCTACAAAAGCTCCTAAAATTATTGGATTATTAATTTTTCGTGATAAATTAGAAGTAGTATTATCTGATTTATCACTTCATATTTTACATAGATTAGAATATCAATTTTCTGAAATTACAAAACAAGAATTATTAAATCAAATTTGTAAAATGATTGACCATATTAAAACGAATGAAAAGATTTTAGGTATTGGAATTGCAAGTATAGGACCGGTAAATATAAAAAAAGGAATTGTTTTAAATCCACCTAGATTCTATGGTATACACAATTTGAAAATTGTAGAATTTTTAAAAGATAAATATGATTATCCGGTGTATTTAGATGATGATAATAACAGTGCTGCATTAGCAGAAAAATTATTTGGGATTGGAAAAGAGGTATCGGATTTCTTGTTTTTAGGTGTATCAAATGGAGTCGGTTCTGGAATTATTAGCAATGGAAAAGTATATCATAATGCCAAAGGATATGCATCAGAAATAGGACATATATCTATTAATCGTGATGGAGAGATTTGTTCTTGCGGAAATAAGGGATGTTTAGAACTATATGCTAGTAGTAATGTAATAAAAAATAAATTACAACAAATTACAGGATTAAAAAAAGAGTTTTCTGAATTTTGTAGAATGTCAGATGATAAAATAAATGCAGTTTTTAAAGAAATGATGGAAGATATAGCGATTACTCTTGTAACAGCAATTAATTTACTACAACCGGAATTAATTGTACTTGGATATGATTGCATATATTTAAAAGATAGTGATATTTTGTATTTAGAAAATATTGTAAACAGTAGGAAATGTGTAAGAGAAGGGGAACCTATTAAAATCATTAAGTCATTTTTTAAAGATGATGCACAAGTAATGGGGGCAGCAGCAAATTTGCTTGTAGAAATATTTCAAGGAAATGAATCCATTTTGCAATAAAAAAGAAAGGATTGACAATAATGTGTAATATGGTATCATAATAGTAAATCAAATTTACTATTAGAATGGAGAGCGAATATGAAACGATCAAAAATCAATAAAACAATCAAAGATATGGAGATTTTAGTAAAAAGATATGGATTTACACTTCCGCCTTTTTGTAGATGGACAACAGAGGAATGGAAAGAAAAGTCAACTGAAAAATATGATGAAATTCGTGATAATATGCTTGGCTGGGATGTAACAGATTTTGGTATGAATGATTTTGAAAAAATTGGATTCACTCTTATAACATTGAGAAATGGAAACACTTTAAATTACAAATATAAAAAAACCTATGCAGAAAAATTATTAATGTTATATGAAGGACAAAGTGCACCTATGCATTTTCATTGGAACAAAATGGAAGATATTATAAATCGTGGTGGAAATGATGTTTTTATAACGGTCTTTAATTCGGACAAGGAAGGAAATAAGTTAGATACAGATGTGGTTGTATCATTGGATGGGGTGGAAAATACGCTTAGTGCTGGGAGTAAAATAAAACTTTCACCAGGGGAAAGCATTACAATTAATCCATACTTATATCATGATTTTACTGTACCAAAGTCAGGTGGCTCTGTACTTTTAGGGGAAGTATCGATGTGTAACGATGATAATAACGATAATAGATTTCTAAATCCAATTGGAAGATTTCCAGAAATTATTGAGGATGAAGAACCATACAGATTTTTGTGTAATGAATATCCAAAGTAAATGGAATGTGAATGGAGGAGGAAACAATTATGGATACTAAAATAGCTGTAGCTGGTCATATTTGTATTGATATCACACCTATATTTCCCCAAAATAAGACACTTGATATATCAAAAATATTAATTCCGGGAAAATTAATTAATATGGATGCTGTAGATATACATACAGGAGGTGTTGTTGCCAATACTGGACTTGCCTTGTTAAAACTAGGTGCTGATGTTAAGCTTGTTGGAAAAATTGGAACGGATGAATTTGGAAATATAATCAATGATATTTTAGAAAAATACAATGCAAATACTTATTTGATTAAAGATAATAAAAGCACTACATCTTATTCTATTGTAATTGCAATTCCTTGTATAGATCGAATTTTTTTGCATGACCCAGGAGCAAATCATACATTTTCAGAAGAAGAGATATCAGAAACTATACTTGGAGGAATTCATTTATTTCATTTTGGATATCCAACAATTATGAGAAAAATGTATTTAGAGAATGGAAAAGAAATTATAAAACTATTTCAAAAAGTAAAGAAATTAGGAATTATTACTTCTCTTGACTTAGCGGCTATTGATGGAGAATCGGAGGCAAGTAAAATAGACTGGGAAGAGATTTTAAGAAAATTATTACCGAGTGTAGATATTTTTGTACCTAGTTTTGAAGAATTATGTTTTATACTAGATAGGGAAAGATATAAAAAACTACTAGAAAAAGCAAATGGTAAGGATCTAGTGATGAGTATTGAGTTAGAGGATATTCAATATTTAGCCGAAAAGACAATGAGTTTGGGATGTCATGTATTATTAATAAAGTGTGGAGAATTAGGAATATATTATAAAACATCAAATTATTTAAAGTTGAATGAAATGAAAGAAAAATTTCATTTGAATATAGAGGAATGGGAAATGAAAGAAGGATTTCAAACAAGTTATATTCCAAATAGAATTTGTTCTGCAACAGGAGCCGGAGATACAAGCATAGCTACTTTTTTGTATGCTTTAACAAAAGGATATAATTTATCAGATTGTGTAATGCTTGCTGCTGCACAAGGTGCTTCATGTGTGGAAGAATATGATGCTCTTGGAGGATTAAAAACACTAGAAGAATTAAAAGAAAAAATAGAGAGGGGCTGGAAAAAAAATGATTGTAAATTTAAATGATGTGTTGATGAAAGCAAAAAGAGAAAAGTATGCAATTGGATTGTTTAATGCAGTAAGTTTAGAGATGGCTAGAGCTATTATTGAGGCAGCTGAAGAAAAAAAATCGCCAGTAATTATTGGAACTGCTGAAATTTTATTGCCCTATGCATCAATGGAAGAAGTTTTTTGTATTTTATCTGAAATGGGAAGACGTGCTAATATTCCTGTAGTGATTCACTATGATCATGGATTAACTTTTGATATGTGTATTAAAGCATTACAATTAGGTTGTACATCCATTATGTATGATTGTTCCTTAGATAATTATGACGAAAATATTAGAAAAGTAAGTGAAATGGTAAAAATTGCGCATGCGATGGGAGCAACAGTTGAGGGAGAGCTTGGACATGTAGGTAGTGTTGAGGGTGGAAGCATAGAAGGTGGAGATTCATCAAAAAACTTATTTCAATATTATACTGATGTGAATCAAGCGTATGATTATGTCAAAAAAACAGGAGTTGATGCATTGGCTGTCGCTGTTGGCAATGCTCATGGAGCATACAAATTTCAACCTAAATTAGACTACGAGCGGATAAATGCAATTAAAGAAAAGATTGACATACCATTAGTTTTGCATGGTGGTTCGGGCTTATCTGATCAAGCATTTAAAACAGCAATACAAGAAGGAATTACAAAGGTTAATATTTTTACCGATTTGAATATTGCGGGGATGGAAGGCATAAAAAAAGCAATAAAAGATGGAAAGGATTGTATTACAGATATTATTCCATATGAAATAGAAGCAATGAAAAATACAGTTAAAAATAAAATAGAACTTTTTGGATCGACAAATAAGGCATAGAAAAGGTTATAGTAAAAAAAGGAGCAGGGTCTGTTCCTTTTTTTATATGATTTTGTGACAAATGTCATCACTAATTCATTACATAAGACACGTGTAAAAAAAGAAAAAAGAAAGTATGATAAATTCATAAAAGAAAAAAGGGAGGAAATAAAAATGAAAAGAAAGTTATTAAGTACTTTATTAAGTGTAGCAATGGTTGCAACAATGTTATTAGGATGTGGAGGTACTACTGCAACTACAAATGATACATCATCAGAAGTATCAAGCGATGTAAAGGAGGAGATGGCAGAAACAAAAGAGGGAGGTAAAGTATTTGGGTATACATGCATGGATGGTACTAATCCTTTTTTTGTAGCTTTAGAAAATGCAATTAGAGAAGTGGTAGAGGCGAACGGTGATACATTAATTTCAATGGATCCAGGAAATGATTCAAATACACAAATAGATCAAATTGAAGATATGATTTCAAGAGGAATTGATTACATATTTGTTAATCCAGTAGATGCAGACGGGATTATACCAGCTCTTGATATGTTAAAAGATGCAGAAATACCAATGTTCGGCTTTGACACAGAAGTTGGAGATATGAGTTATCTTGTTTCGTATGCAGGATCTGATAATTTTAATGCAGGATATGTATGTGGAATAGATTTAGCAGAAAAAATGCCAGATGGAGGAGATATTATTGTTTTAGATTCTCCGACAATGCAATCAATAACAAATCGTGTAAATGGTTTTTTACAAGCAATTAATGAATCAGGAGTTGAATTTAAAATTGTTGGTCAACAAGATGCACAAGGTAATCAACAACTATCGAATGAAAAAACAACGGATTTATTGACAGCAAATCCGGATGTAGTAGCGATCTTTGGTGGAAATGATCCAACTGCTTTAGGAGCTTATGCAGCAGCAGATGCAGCTGGTGTAACACCACTTATTTACGGTGTAGATGGATCGCCTGATGTAAAAGCACTATTAAAAGATACGGTCTTAGAAGGTACGGGAGCACAATCACCAATTACTATTGGAAAGACAATTGCAGAAACAGTATATAAATCATTAGCTGGCGAAGAGGTTGAGGCATATATTCCAATTGAAACCTTTTTAATTACAGCTGATAATGTTGATGAATATGGGGTTGATGGATGGCAATAAACTCAAAATAATATCATAGTAAAACAAAAAGGTTTTGTTACATGTTAGCAAAACCTTTTTAAAATCAGATAGGTGGTGACTAATTTTGGAAGAAAAATATTTGTTAGAAATGAAAAAAATAGAAAAGTCATTTCCCGGAGTAAAAGCATTACAAAAGGTGGATTTTCAGTTAAAAGCAGGCGAAGTACATGCAATATTAGGTGAAAATGGTGCTGGAAAATCAACATTGATTAAAGTGCTTGGTGGAATTTATAATGCAGAGGGCGGTGAAATCTATATTAACAATGAAAAGAAAAATATAGAGAACGTCATGGATTCACGAAAAGCGGGAATATCAATTGTACATCAAGAACTTGTACTTGTTTCTCAGATGAGTGTGGCTGAAAACATTTTTTTAGGTAGAGAAATTGGGAATGAGTTTAATATTAATAGAACACAAATGATTTCAGAAGCACAAGAATTATTAGATGCATATGAGATGAATATAAAAGCGGATGTTTTAGTTGGAGAGTTAACAATTGCACAACAACAGATGGTTGAAATAGTGAAAGCTATATCTTTTAATTCGAAAATTTTAGTAATGGATGAACCAACCTCTTCTATATCAGATAAAGAAGTACATTTTTTATTTAATACAATGCGAAATCTTACAAAGAAAGGTGTTGGTATTATATATATTTCTCATAAGATGAGTGAGTTAGAGGAAATATGTGATCGTGTAACGATTATGAGAGATGGCCAAAATGTTGGAACAAAAGTCGTAAAAGAAGCAACAAAAGATGAATTAATTGCTTTAATGGTAGGTAGGGAGTTAACAAATTACTATACGCGTGATTATCAGGAACAAGGTAAGATTGTATTTAAATGTGAACATATTTCTGATGGAAAAATGGCAAAAGATGTTTCGTTTGATTTAAGAAAAGGAGAAATAATTGGTTTTGCAGGATTAGTAGGTGCTGGTAGAAGTGAAACAATGAAAACCATATTTGGATTGAGTGAAGTAGCAAGTGGAACAATTTGGATTGATGGAAAACAAGTAAATATTAAATCTCCGATTGATGCAATGAAATATGGAATTACATTAGTACCTGAAAGTAGAAAATCAGAAGGAATTTACGCAGTGCAAAGTATTCGATTTAATACGACAATTGAAATATTGTCTACATTTATAAAAAACTTAAGAGTTGATTCAAAAAAAGAAGAAAAAATTACTCAAAAATATATTGATATGATGGCAACAAAGACGCCTAACCAAGATCAAAGTATTGGAAACTTATCGGGTGGAAATCAACAAAAAGTTATGATTGGCAGATGGCTGGCTACAAATCCTAAAATATTAATTCTTGATGAACCAACACGTGGAGTTGATGTAGGTGCAAAGGCAGAAATTTATGCGATTATGAATCAATTGGTTAAGGAAGGAATGTCAATAATAATGATTTCATCAGAATTACCTGAAATAATTAATATGAGTGATCGAATATATGTCATGAACGATGGATGTATTACAGGATGTTTAGATCATGATGATGTTACACAAGAAAAAATAATGTTTTTAGCAGCAAAATAGATTAATGAATGGAGGATAGATATGATTTCCAAATTAAAAAAAGGAACAACAAGATATTTAAAAGATAATATTGGAATTATTATTGCATTGATTTTTATGTGCATTTTTCTAATTATATTTCCAACTACTAGAACAACTTTTTTAACACAGAAAAATCTATTTAATATATTACGACAAAATGCACCAAATTTATTTTTAGCAACAGGGATGTCAATGGTTATTATACTTGGTGGAATTGATTTATCTGTAGGTTCTATAATTGCATTATCAGGCTGTGTAACAGCAGGTGCAGTTATGAATATAGGGTTGCCAGAAAGTGTTGCTTTTCTTCTTGGTATTTTAATAGGAGGAATAGTGGGGATGGCAAATGGGTTTGTTATTAGCAAAACAGCTATTCCACCATTTATTGTAACGTTAGCATCAATGAATATTACAAAGGGGATTGCACTAGTATATACAAAAGGGGCTCCTATTCGCTGTATGACCGATATTTTTAAATTTCCAGGTGCAGGATATATAGGACCAGTACCAACACCAGTTATCTTGATGCTTATTGTATTTATTATTGCTGTATTAATTATGAATCGTACGAAGCTAGGGCGACATATATATGCGGTTGGTGGAAATGCTCAGGCAGCTAGGTTTTCCGGAATAAATGTTCAGAAAGTTAAATTTATTGTATATACCTACACTGGGTTGATGGCAGGACTCGCGGGAGTAGTCGTAGCATCTCGATTATATTCGGGTCAGCCAACAGCAGGTGATGGTGCAGAAATGGATGCTATTGCAGCAGTTGTTGTTGGTGGTACCTCAATGAGTGGTGGATCAGGACGTTTGGGAGGTACACTAGTAGGTGTGTTAATTATTGGAGTTTTAAATAATGGATTAAACTTAATGGGCGTAGATTCTAACTGGCAATATATTGTAAAAGGATTTGTTATTTTATTAGCTGTATATGTTGATTATATACGAAGTAGAAAAAAAGCACATTAATATAAAAACCGTCATTTATGGCGGTTTTTATGGTATAATTTAGAGAGTTTCAATTTATATAATAATTTGAGAGGAAAATAATATGAAGAGATATATTTTATCACTCCTTCTGTTTCTTTGTTTTATATGCTTGATAGGATGTAGATTAAATGAAAAAGAAAAAACTTTAGATGAATCACGTATTTTTGGCGCAACATATATGACAAAAAATAATCCCTTTTTTGAAATATTGGATGAAACACTTGATGA
>JBOFWM010000117.1:0-4866 GCA_051653625.1 Lachnospiraceae bacterium | reverse complement strand
TTCATTAATAAGGAGGAGAAAAAATGAAAAGATTATTAGCAATGGTAGTGACAGTAGCGCTAGGTGTATCGATGGTAGCGTGTGGGAGCACAGCAAGCACTCCAACAAATGTAGAAGAAGGTAGTGAATCAAGCAGTGTGGCAGAAAATGGAGAGACAGTTACTGTAGGAATTTTACATTCACTTACAGGTTCTATGGCAATTAGTGAACAAGCGGTTGTAGATGCTGAGATATTAGCAATTAAAGAAATTAATGCAGCAGGTGGCGTTTTAGGAAAGCAAATCGAATATATCACAGAAGATGGGGCATCGGATCCATCGACATTTGCAGCAAGAGCAGAAAAATTAATTGACAGTGATAATGTAGCAACTGTTTTTGGATGTTGGACTTCTTCGTCTAGAAAAGCAGTATTACCAATTTTTGAAGAATACGATGCATTATTATGGTATCCAGTACAATATGAAGGTATGGAATCATCATCTAATATTGTATATACAGGGGCAGCACCTAATCAACAAATTGTACCGGCTGTAGAATATTTATTAGACCAAGGATACGAAAACTTCTTTTTAATTGGTTCAGATTATGTATTCCCAAGAACTGCAAACATGATAATTGAAGCACAAGTTACAGCAGCAGGAGCAAATGTGGTTGGAGTAGAATATGCAGATATGGATCAAACAGATTTTGCATCTATTATTGCGAGTATTGAAGCAGCAAAACCAGATGTAATCTTAAATACATTAAATGGAACAGGAAATGTTTCTTTCTTTACACAAATGTCAGAAAAGAATTATACAAGTGAAGACTTCATGACAATGTCTTTCTCGATTGCAGAAGAAGAAGTGGCTACAATTGGATCAAACATTTTAGAAGGGCATATGGTTTCGTGGAATTATTATCAAACTACACAAACAAGTAAAAATGATGAATTTGTTGCAGCATACAAAAATGCATACGGAGAAAATCGTGTAACATCTGATCCAGTAGAAGCAGCTTATGATGCAGTGTATTTATGGAAAGCAGCAGTTGAAAAAGCAGGAAGTTTTGATGTGGATGCAGTATTAGAAGCAATTTCAAGTGGGGAAATTAGTTTTGATGCTCCAGAAGGTATGGTAGTTATAAATGGAGAAAATCAACACATCTCTAAAACAGTAAGAATTGGAATGGTGAGTGGTGATGGTTTGATTAATGAAGTATATGCTACCGATTCAGCAGTAGATCCAGATCCATACTTAACAACATATACATGGGCGCAAGAATCAGGTATTCAACCAATTGAATAGTATAAAATTTAACAGTATTCATTATAAGTTGGGGGGCTACTCCCAACTTATAAAAAATATAGGAAGAGGTATGTATGATACAGTTTGTAAATACACTTTTTAATGGACTTAGTCTAAGTTCTATTATCTTATTAACATCACTAGGGTTATCAATTACATTTGGTCTTATGAAAGTAATTAATATGGCGCATGGTGAATTTTTAATGATAGGAGCTTACACAACTTACATGGTGCAAAATATATTTTCGAAATTTGTTCCAGAACAATTTCAATCGCTTTATTACATATGTGCAATTCCAGTTGCTTTTGGAGTTTGTTTTTTTATTGGAAGCCTATTAGAAAAACTTGTAATATCAAGACTTTATGGAAGAGAGATTGATAGTCTTTTAGCAACATGGGGAATAAGTTTGATTTTTCAACAAGGTGTGAGAAGTATTTTTGGAAGTCAAGGTGTAAATGTTACAGCACCAAAATTTTTAAGCGGAGGTATTACGATTGCAGGATGTACCTTTTCTTATAATAGAATCTTTATTATTGCACTTGTAGTAGTATGTCTTATTGGTGTTTATTTACTTATGTATAAGTCGAATTTTGGAAGGAAGATGCGTGCAGTTATGCAAAATAGACCGATGGCACAATGTATGGGAATAAACTCACGTAAAATTGATAATATAACATTTGCATTTGGATCTGCTTTAGCAGGAATTGCAGGATGCTCTGTTGCCTTATTAGGTTCAGTAGATTCTACGCTTGGTCAAAGATATATTGTAAATGCATTTATGGCAGTTGTATTAGGTGGAGTAGGAAAATTAGTAGGAACGGTTTTAGGCTCAAGTATTATTGGTTTTGCAACTATCTTTACAGAAAGCCAAGCATCAGCAAATATTGCTCGTGCGGTTGTGCTTTTAATTGTAATTGTATTTTTACAAAAAAGACCACAAGGCTTATTTGTAATTAAAAGTCGTAATCTCGATGAATAGTGTGAAAAGGATGGATATGAATTATGAAGATATTTAAAAAGCAGGGAAGTAATATATGTTTTATCATCATAGTATTTGCACTTCTACTTTTACCAATTTTATTAATGAATAATATCATTAGTAGTAGTTCCTTTGTTTCCTATGTAGGTAGATGTATATGTTTTGCAATTGTTGCAATGGGACTCGATTTAATTTGGGGATATACAGGAATATTAAGTCTTGGTCATGGCCTTTATTTTTCATTAGGTGGATACGCAATGGCAATGTATTTGAAATTAGATCGAACGCAAGGTGGATTAACAGATTTCATGCAAACTGGAGGATTAGATGCATTGCCATGGTTTTGGGTACCATTTAAAAGTGGGTTTTTAACCGTTGTTTTACTTATGGCAATACCGGCAGTAGTAGCTGGCTTAATCGGATATTTTATGTTTAAAAGCAGAGTGAAAGGTGTTTATTTTTCTATAATCTCACAAGCTTTAACTTGGGCAATGTATTCGTTGTTTACAGCATTATCTCCGTTTACAGGGGGGAATAATGGAATTACAGACATAAGCTCTATTTTTGGTAGTATTAGGGGGGATAAAAATAAAGGCAATCTAATTTTGTTATTTTATATTGCAGTACTATGTTTAGTGGTATTGTATGTTGTTGCAAAATTTCTTGTCAGTCAAAAATTTGGTAAGATTTTAGTAGCAATTCGAGATGGAGAAAATCGAACGTACTTTTCGGGGTATCGAGTAAGTAAATATAAAACATTTATATATGTTGTTTCAGCAGTATTTGCAGCAATAGCTGGAGCGCTTTTTGTAAATTTTAACGGAAGTATTACACCAACACAAATGACCATAAGTTATTCTATCACAATGGTAATATGGGTTGCAGTTGGAGGACGTGGAACAATTGTAGGAGCAGTGATTGGAGCGTTTTTAATTAATTTATGCGAATATCAATTTAGTACAGGTGATGGAATTGTACTATGGCAATATTTAATTGGAATCATATTCTGCATAACAGTTTTATTTTTTAAAGGTGGAATTGTTGGGATTTTTAAAGAGCAAATACCTGCGATGATTCGAAAAATGCAAGCAAAAAAAGAGGTTGTTAATTAAACGAAAGGGATATGTAGCATGGATAGAAATGAAAAAGATTATGTGTTGAAAATAAAGAATATTTCTGTATGCTTTGATGGATTTTATGCATTAACGGAAGTAAATGCTAACGTTGAAAGAAATTCCATTCATTTTTTTATAGGACCTAATGGTGCAGGTAAAACAACATTATTAGATATTATTTGTGCAAAAACAAAACCAACACAAGGAAATATTGAATTTTTACCAAAAGGAAAAGCATCAATGCGCTTAACAGGTATGAAAGAATATGACATTGTTACAGCTGGAATTGGAAGAAAATTTCAAGTACCATCTGTGTTTGTAAATTTAACAGTGCAAGAAAATATGATGCTATCTCTCAAAGGAAATAAAGGAATACTTGATAATATTTTTAAAAGACCAACAAAGGAAGAATTAGATCGTATTGATGAAGTTTTAGAAATGGTTAATATGTTAGAACAAAAGTATGATCGGGCAGGTTCTCTTGCACATGGAAAAAAACAATGGTTAGAAATTGCTATGCAGATTGTACAAAAGCCAGAAATTATAATGCTTGATGAACCAGCAGCAGGAATGGGAAAGCCAGAAACATTTAAAACAGCAGAGATATTAAGAGAAATTCAAAAAGAATGTACCATTATTGTAATTGAACATGATATGGAATTTGTAAAAAAAGTAGCAGATATTGTAACGGTACTTCATGAGGGAAAAGTATTAATGGAAGGTGATGTAGAACAAGTTTTAGTAGATAAAACAGTTCAGGCAGTATACCTTGGCCGCGGTGGCGAATAACAAGGAAGGTGGCATTTGAATGTTAAAATTATCACAAGTAAATGCATATTATGGAGAAAGCAAAGTAATCGAAAACTTATCGTTTGATATTGAAAAAGGAAAAATTGTCAGTTTAATTGGAAGAAATGGTGTGGGAAAAAGTACAACATTAAAGAGTATTATGGGACTTGTCAAAAATCCGAATGGAAGCATTTTATTTAATGATACAGAAATAATAAAACTTCCTTCTTATGAAAGAGCAAGTATGGGGATTGGATATGTACCACAAGGCAGAGATATTTTTCCACAAATGACAGTACAAGAAAATATAGAACTAGGGCTTTATACAAAAAAAGGCAAAGGAAAAGGGAAGGTACCAGATTATATATATGATTTGTTTCCAATTCTTCCAGAGTTTGCACAAAGAAAAGGTGGAGCATTATCAGGAGGACAACAACAACAGTTAGCAATTGCTAGAGCGCTTGTGTCAGATCCTAAAATATTAATATTAGATGAACCGACAGAAGGGATACAACCTTCGGTTATTCAAGATATAGGGCGGGCAATTCAAAAAATAAATAAATCAATTGGAATTACCGTTCTTTTGGTAGAACAATACTTGGATTTTGTAATGGAAAATGCAGATTATATATATGTAATGGAAAAAGGCGAGATTATTTATAAAAATCATAAAGAAGATTCCAAAAAAGAAGAAAT
>JBOFWM010000116.1:0-4533 GCA_051653625.1 Lachnospiraceae bacterium | reverse complement strand
CATAACAGGGGCGTTCAAGCGGAAAGGAGGTCACAGATGGAAGAAGAAGTTACACAAAAAACCATTGCCCTATCAGTGAAAACAACCAAGCTGACAGCAGATGTGCTTAGAACAGCCATAAAAAGGCTTTTGGATGCACAGAAGCAGAAAGGAAGAAATCCCTATGCACAGGGGAAACAGTCAGTAAAGAAGCTGGTGGGGCAGAATGCAGGCGTCTCAAATATTGAAGTCAATGACAGCAATATAAAAGCCTTTGAGCGTGTAGCGAAGAAATACGGGATTGATTATGCGGTGCAGAAAGATAAGTCAGGATGTGGCAAAGGCAACAGAGCTGTTATCCCGCATAGATGACCTTGCAGAACGCAGAGAACAGAATCCGCTGGCAAAGGTGGAAGAATTAGAGGAAGCCAATTACAATCAGATAGATGGCAGACTAAATAATCTCAAACCAAAGGCAGAGGAGCAGAAGGAAAAAATGTCTATCATGGAGAAACTCCAAGCCAATAAGGAGAAAACTGCAAAGCAGAATCAGCCGGAGAAAGTGACGAAGGAAGTAGAGAAAAAGGAAGAGATTTCGATGGATTGACAGGATGATTTCAATTTGTGACAACAGTGTTGACACAAATGAAAAACCAAAAAGAAGCCGCCATAAATGACGACTTCTCGGTTACAAAATTACTAGGATTTCTCCTACGTTTACAACATCATACTAGCATAAAGAACAGAAGTTGTCAAACGATTTTGTAAGCACTATTAGCTTATGTAATGTTTGACTAAACTATTCCACATTGTGAGATTTTATGGCTTATATCATTTAAAACGGAGGGTTTCACATCACCTACTTTTTCAAAATGGACTCTGCATAAGCTGACTTGTGAAATACGGGTAACATTTGCCCAACGATCCATAAGTGGAAAACCATAAACCTTATCTACTTTTACATTATACTCCATAGATTTTGGAGTTTGTGACGAGAGTGGAATGACAATCAGTGAATCTTTTAAGTTTTTTAAAATGATTGCGGGATGGCGTCCACCAAATTCCGTACCGATATTATATCCAAAATCGACCCAGATAACAGCTTTTCGGACAAGTACAATAGAACGCATGATAAAATCAATGTCATTATTTGGAACAGAATCCTTCTTAATGGAAATGAGATACTTGTCAGTAGCTGCGTCCAATGTATAATATTTTGAAACAACAGCTTGCTTTTCAGGACGAAGCCAGTCAAAAACGGATTTTTTAATTGTATTAGGAAGTGCAGAAGAGGGGATTTGAAAATTCTTCTCGTCCATAATCAGCTCAGTCTTTAAAGCAGTCCATTTATAATATTCATTTGCCAGTTTGATTTTTTCAGAATCGGTACAATCTATATTTGTAAAATGCTTCCTCAGTGTGGAAACAGTATGGTCATAAGAAAGGCTTGCGTCCTCCATTGTTGCAGTATGCAAATTCGTGATTTCTCCTTAAAGAATAGTGGTTTTATTGTAACAGAATAATAGACACAGTACAACAAATATAAGAGAAAAAGATACTATTTCAGATACAATAATAACTTGCAGAAGATGCACCGCAGGAAGCAATCATAACGATTGCTCCTGTGGTGTTTTTTCTTTGCCCTGTTCCTGCTTCATCTGCAAGAACTGTTCCATATTCTGCTGAATCATATCCAGCTCATTCAACTCCTTCTGACAGCCTTTATAAGACGAATGAAGCTCCTCACGCTGAATATTCAGACGCTTATATTCCGCTTTTAATTTAGCCACGTTCACAGCGTCTGGGCGGATGGATTTACGCTGCAGCATACGTTCTGCACCACCGAATAGAATAATCTGTGATTCATATTTCCTAAGAAAACGGTCTTTGTCTTTGGCAGCTTCGTAGCGGTTATTATAAGGTTTATTTTCCTGATACTGCTCGGCATACTTAATGATTTCAGCAAGCTCCCGCAGCTTCTTCTCCAATGCTTTGATTCCGTCATTGGCAGTGACAGACTGTTGTTTGACAGCGGTAATCTCATTTTGAAAGAATGAAAGAGAATGAAGCTGATACAAGAAAATTTCGCCATGATATAAATAATCACATTATTGTGTTGCAGAGATTACTAAAAGAAGAAAAGTACGATATGGCTTTATCATATCTATGTGAAATATCTGATAATGTAAAATTATTAAATAGTGAAATAAGAACAGGAAATGATATTGTTGATGCGATAGTGCATGAAAAATATGATAAGGCACAGGAATATGGTATAAAGTTTGAAGTTAGGGGAATGTTTTCAGCGAAACTAATTATTAGTGATTATGATATATGTACAATACTTGGCAATGCTCTTGATAATGCAATAGAGGCTTGCGGTATATACAAATGGAGATTAAAAGCCATCTCTCCATGTTGCACCTGATTATTAGAAATTCTATCGAGGGAGAAGTTTCTTTGATTACGTCTAAAAGGGATAAAGCAATGCATGGATATGGCTTATATAATCTAAGTGAATGTATAGAAAAAAATTTTGGTCAGTTAAATATATATGTGGAAAATAGGGAGTTTGTTGTTGATATTTTAGTAGTAGCATATTAGAAAAATAAATGTCTGTATATTATACAAGAAATCTGTCTTATATGTAATAACTATTGTGATAAATCTAATTTTGTGTGATAATATTTGTGGAATTAATAAACTTGAAAATAAATAAGGTGTTCGAGGAAGGATGGTTCGTTATGATTAAGATGAAAAGAGTTATAAGTGCAGTTGCGTTTAGTGTGATGTTATCAATGAGTGCAGTTTCGACGTATGCAGCGGAAGTAGATGAAACTAACAATATTAAGACGGTAGAAGTCAGTATAAGTGATGTTGTAACAGATAATGCAGATATTTTTGCACTTTCAAAGACGTCTACAAAAACCCTTTCTAAAGATTATGCAACTTCAACAGGACAGACGGGGGTAATTAATTCAATCGGACAAATTGTTGACTTTAGTAGCGTAATTCCAGTAGGGGTAGAGATTGTAAGCATAAGTATTTACTGTCCAACAGCTACGAGGGTAACACAATCAAAGTATACAAGTATAAACAATTATTGGATTAGTAACTATGAAACAGGAAGCGAAGCAATAGTTGCATTTAAAAAGACAGATAGCCCATCGTCAACAAGTAAGACAACTGTATTTGCAGGAGAAAATGCAAATACGAAATTTCTTGTTAGAATTCAAGGGAAAATTTTACAGCAATATACTGGCATGGATGGATTTACAGTTTTTGGAGGAAAAATGATAGTAACATATAAGTAACAAATTGGAGGGAAAATGGGAATTGCAAGTATTGGTTCATCAATAGTAAATCAGTTCATTTCTTCTAATAGTAATGGAACTCCAAATTGGAATTACATACCAACATGTTCTGTCTCAGAGAAATCGCAAAAAGAATTTGAAGTTGAAATTCAAAACTTGGCAAAAAAAGCAGCATCTACATCAGATAAGGCAGAGTTAGAGAAAATAAACAAACAAGTTTTAAAGATAAGAACAGAGTATATTTCAAGTGTTTCACCAGATAGGAAACAGCTTTATTCTTCGGCTAGTTCTACAATGGCAAAAGATAGTGGGAAAAATTATAAATGCAAAGGAATAGGAGAATTAAGTTTATTAGATTTTTTAGAAGAATCAAAAGATAATATGTCAGAAAGAATGATTGCAATATCTGGGGGACAGCTTTCTTTTGCTATATCGAGCTACGGCGGATATGATGTAATGATAAGTGCAGGTGGACAACAGGTACTGGGTACTGCGAATGGACAATGGACATATCAAATGACAGGTGCTGAATTGCAAAAGAAAGATGAATTTTATGCTATATATTGGAAAAGTTATAGGAACGAAAAGACAAATGAAAAAGAATTAAGTGAACTCCCAGATTATATCGATAATAAGAGCATATTAGACTTAAAGGCATAAAAAAATAAGAAGTTGTTCAGTGAATGAATAACTTCTTATTTTTTATGCTTTTAAATTATGCAGGTTTATATATTTATTTTAATATTGATATATGTAAAATGCATTAAACATTGGCTAATGATTGTTTTCTTTCTGTAAGTTATTCAAAAAATCTGTCGAATGTGCTGTAGTAACAGATGAAATTTTAAGGGTTTTGTAGTATAATGAGGAGACCGGAGATGCATCCGGCCCCCTTGATTACAAAATGAGGTATATGCAATGTTTAAGAAGAAGCCTGAGAAAATTCCATATGATAAGACAAATAAAAAGGCAGTCCTTAAATGTAGTATTTGTACCGGAGAACAGGTGGCAGGATTTAAGGATATACATACCGGACACTTTGATGAGATTATGTTGATTCGAGATGCAGCAGACTTAGATACATTTATGGAAATGTATGATTTGACTGCGATTGTGAAGGAATATTAGTAATCAATACGCTCCGGCAAATTTGAATTTTCTGTTATAATAAAATCCTAACTGAAAGGAATAAAAAGATGTGTTCAATGAAAAAAATTGCAATGTTTACAATGGGGACACG
>JBOFWM010000115.1:0-16989 GCA_051653625.1 Lachnospiraceae bacterium | reverse complement strand
TAATATTAATATATTGATCGCTCATAGGCGCTAAAGAAAAACGACAACCTGTAATTCCATCAGTACCTCCGACTCGACCACACGAAGTACCACAACAATTCCCATAATCTACATAATTTTTTTTCACTTCATTTCTCCTTTCAAAAGAAAAACCCTTTTGCAGGTATGCAAAAGGGCGCGTTTTAATACGGTAATTTCCCTACGTTGGCATTATCCAAATCAGGTTTGATGATCGAAACTCAAAAGTTTCCTCTCAGCCAAAAACATTAGCTCTCATAATTTATTTAATTTACTTTAGTAAAGCACAAAAGGATTAGCGTGTCAATCATAATATTTATAAAAATACACTTACTTGTCTTTTTTCGTTGCTATGATATAATAATGAAAATATAGATTAATTTTAGTTACATGAAGGAGGGGTATGACTTGAAATGTTTGGTATTAGCAGGAGGTAGAGGAGATGGATTATGGCCGTTATCTAGAAAAGAGTATCCAAAACAGTTTATTAGAATTCAAAAAAACCATTCAATTTTTCAAGAAACAATTGCAAGAAATCTTCCTTTTTGTGATGAGTTTATTATTGTATCAGGAGTGGAATATCAAGAAATTATTGAAGAGCAAATGAAAGAATTTCAAGGAATTACATATCGTATGATATTGGAAGAAATATCAAGAAATACTACAGCTGCAATTTGTTTATCTTGTATGCAATTTCCAAAGTCAGAGCTTATGTTTGTTGTTGCATCAGATATTATTATATCAGGAGAGTCTTATAAAGAAGATGTACTTCTAGCGAAAGAATATGCAAAAGATGGATTTCTTGTTAGTCTTGGAAGTCATAATTTTAATAAAGAAAGTAATGAATATGGGGATAGTGGAATGTTTTTATTTGAAGTTGGAACACTTCTTGTAGAATTTCGGAAACAGTACCCGTTTATGTTTAGTAGTTGTCAAGCGTCTTTTTATATGAGAAAAACGGATGGTAATAAAACATGGTATTCCAAAAATGAGTTGGATAATATTCCATATCTTTCTATAGAAGAATCTGTATTTTATCATACAACAAAATCAAAAAGTGTAAGTGGTAATTTTACGTGGAAAGATATTGGAAGATTAGAGGATTTGCCAGAAACAGCATTTGAAGCAGCTGGTGACGCAAAACAAGTAACATATCAATGTGAAAATACCATCATTATTAATAGCAGTTCCAAAAAGATTGTTGTTGCTAATGAATTAAAAGATATTTTAATAGTAAATACAGAAGATGCTGTTTATATTGGCAAATATGGAAGTTCAGATAATTTAAAAAAAATTATGGAAGAAAATCCAAAAGTATTTCCGTATTTTCATGATGAATCAGAAGTAAATGTAGAAGAGGTAATGGAAGAAAATACACAGAAAGAACCATTTATTAAATTAACGCCTTGCTTTAAAGATTATATTTGGGGTGGAAATAAGCTTTGTGAATATTTTAATAAACAATGTGATTATACTGTAGTTGCAGAAAGCTGGGAATTATCCGCTCATAAATCAGGTTCAAGTATTGTCAATAGTGGAATATATAAAGGTGTTTTGTTTGAAGAATATTTAAAAAAGATTGGCAAGAAAAATTGGGGGTGGAAGTGTCAATCTATGGTGGAATTTCCTATTCTTATTAAGCTAATAGATGCAAAAAAAGATCTTTCTGTTCAAGTTCATCCAGCGGATGAATATGCTTTAGAGTATGAACATCAATATGGGAAAAATGAAATGTGGCATATTTTAGAATGTGAAGAAGGTGCGGGCATTTATTGTGGGTTTAAAGAACAAGTTACGAAGGAACAAGTACAAAAAGCATTAGAAGAAAATACTATTTTAGAATTATTAAATTGGATACCTGTTTCACCAGGAGAAACATATTTTATTGAGGCAGGATGTGTCCATGCCATTGGTAAAGGTGTAATGATTTGTGAAATTCAACAAAGTTCAGATGTCACCTATAGATTGTATGATTATAACCGATTAGATAAATATGGAAATAAAAGAATGCTTCATTTAGAACAAGCTTTAGAGGTATTAAATTTTAGTCCTTATCTTTTTCATAAAAAAGAACAAATTATTGAAATGGAAGGAGATGTGAAAAGACAAAAAATTAGTAGCTGTAAATATTTTGAAAGTGTGGCTTATGATATTACAGGAGACTTTTCTTTTGAGATGGATGAAAGTAGTTTTTACTCAATTATTTGTACAAAAGGAAGTTTTACTATGTATTGTGGTGAGGAATCAATGAAAGTGGAGGCAGGAGAGAGCATATTTCTTCCCATGAATAAAGCAAAAATTACAGGAAATGGAGAAGCATATTTTATTGTGACACACGTTTGATTTTCAGTGTGTATATAGAAGGTTGTACAAAAGGGAACAGGTGTAGTTAAGCCTGTTCCCTTTTTGTATCAAATTGTTGATAATAGTTGATTATTTAATAGAGATTCGTTCTAAATCTTCATAAAAAGTAGGATAACTAATATCTACACAATCTGCATCTTCTATAATTGTTGTACCTAAAGAGAGAAGAGAAGCAATCGCAAAGCTCATTGCAATTCTGTGATCTTTATGAGAATTAATTGTTGCACCAACTAATTCCTTGCCACCTTTAATAATCATACCATCTTGCGTTCCAATAATATCACATCCCATGCTTGAAAGAGCAGTTACCATCACATCAAGGCGATTGCTTTCTTTTACTTTTAATTCAGCAGCATCTTTAATAACTGTAGTTCCATTGGCAAAAGCTGCCATAATAGCAATAATTGGAATTTCGTCAATTAATGTTGGAATAAGAGCTCCTTCAATAATCGTTCCATTTAAGGTAGAAGATTCTACAAGAATATCACTTGTTGGTTCTCCGTTATTGTTATTTTCATTTAGTAATGTTATTTTTCCACCCATTGCTTTAGCAACTTCTAAAATACCATTTCTAGTTGGATTGATTCCAACATTCTTTAAAAGAAGAGAAGAATTTGGAACAAGTAATCCTGCGGCAATAAAAAATGCAGCAGAAGAAATATCACCAGGAACAACAATTTTGCGCCCCTCTAACGTTGGTTCAGGTAAAATAGTTGCAGTTGTATTTTTTGTTTGTACATTTGCACCAAAAAAATGTAACATAATTTCAGTATGGTTTCTACTTACATGTGGTTCTGTCACACTAGTAGGACCATCTCCGTAAAGACCAGCAAGTAAAATAGCAGATTTCACTTGTGCGGAAGCAATTGGAGAAATGTAGTCGATTTTTTTTATAGGAGCTCCTTTAATATGAATTGGAGCACATCCATTTTCCTTTTCACTTTTTATAATAGCACCCATTTGTGCAAGTGGATCCATAATGCGCTTCATAGGTCTTTTTTGTATAGAGGAATCCCCCGTTAAAGAAGTAGAAAAAGATTGAGCAGATAAAATTCCAGACATCAAACGAATGGTAGTGCCGCTATTTCCACAGTCAAGAATAGTATCTGGGGCATTAAGTCCATGAATTCCTTTTCCGTGTACTAAAATTTTATTGGTTTGTTGTTCAATATTGATTCCTAATTTTTCAAAACAAGAGATTGTTGATAAACAATCTGCTCCCTTAAGAAAATGAGAAATTTCACTAGTTCCATTAGCAAGTGCTGAAAACATAATGGAACGATGTGATATGGATTTATCACCTGGTATCTCTAATTCACCAGATAAAGATTTAACTTTTGTAAATTGTTTTGTCATGTAATTGTTCTCCCTTATTAATTAATAGCTGCTTTGCAGATTCGCGAGAAAGTTCATCATAAAATTCCATATACAATGCACCTTCAGCACATTCTCTGTTATGTGTAATTCCAATATTTTTAATATTAATACCATTAGTAGCAAGTAGTGTTGCAATTTTAGCAATGGAACCAGTTTCATCTGGGATATCAATAGTAAGAACATATTCTTTTTTGATAGGCCCGCTACTCGCATTTACAAAAGAATTACGATAAACTCGAGCTGATTCAAAAAAATCAAATAAAGATTCACTATTTGAAGAATCAACTTCTGCAAGCATTTTTTTTAATAAATCAATGTAACGTGTAAGTAATGATGTTATATGTGTTTTGTTCGATAAACAAATTTGTTGCCACATAGTTGCGTTAGAAGAAGCAATTCTTGTAATATCTTTAAATCCACCAGCTGCAATTTGTTTCATATGACCAAATTCATTGTCATTATCTTTTATAAAATTAACTAAAGATGCAGCAATAATATGAGGTAAATGACTAATGGCACCAGTAATATAATCGTGAGAATCTTCTGTCAACAGAAGTGGAATTGCATCAATAGAGGAAACAAGTAAAACGTATTGCTCAACAAAAGAAGTTGGAACCTCTTTTGTTGGCGTAAGAATGTAAAATGCATTTTCAAGTAAAGAAGCTTTTGCATTTTGATATCCGCTACGTTCGCTACCAGCCATTGGATGAGCTCCAATAAATTGACTAGACAATTGATATTTTATAATGGCTTTATGAATACTTCCTTTCGTACTTCCAACATCAGAAATAATACAATTTTTAGGAATAAATGTATAAATTTTATCTAAATTTTCAATATTATTAGAAACAGGAGCACAGAGAAATAAATAATCACATTCACATAGTTGTGGACATAATATATCATAAGATTCATCAATGATTTTTTCTGATGTTCCAAGTAATAAAGTATCTTTGTTAAAATCATATGCTTTTATCTTTATATTTTTACATTTTTCTTTTAAAGCTTTCGCAAGAGAACCACCAATAAGTCCTAATCCAATAAAACTACATGTTAAAGTTGAAGACATTATTATATATCCTTTCTACTAAAGAGTTAGCATTTAAAAGAACGGTTCATTAAAGTACAAAATGGTTCAATTTCTTTTGCTAGACGATCAAATTTATTAAAAGTAAGAGATTGTGGACCATCCGAAAGAGCACAAGCAGGATTATCATGTACTTCAATCATTAAACCATCTGCACCAGAGGCAATTGCAGCTTTTGTCATAGATGGAACATATTTATAAGAACCTGTTGAGTGTGAAGGATCTACAATAATTGGTAAATGTGTTTTTTCTTTTAGAACAGGAACTGCACTTAAATCAAGAGTATTTCTAGTTGCTGTTTCATACGTACGAATTCCACGTTCACATAAAACAACATTTGGATTGCCCTCTGCAATAATATATTCTGCTGCGTTTAACCATTCATCAATTGTTGCACAGAGTCCACGTTTAAGTAAAACAGGAAGGCCGGAGCGTCCTGCTTCTTTTAATAAGATAAAGTTTTGCATATTTCTTGCACCAATTTGAAGCATGTCAACATATTTAACAGCAGCATCAATAGCTTCTTGACTTACAACTTCACAGATTGTAGATAATCCAGTTTCTTTTTTTGCATTCATCATATATTTTAGACCGTCTTCTTCTAGTCCTTGAAATGCATAAGGAGAAGTACGAGGTTTGTATGCACCACCACGTAACATGGTTGCACCAGATGCTTTTACAGCACGTGCAATAGTAAGTAATTGTTCTTCGGATTCTACTGCACAAGGACCGGCAATAATTGTCATATTATTTGGTCCGATTTCTGTAGATCCTACTTTGATGATACTAGGATCTACATGAAATTTTTTATTTGCCAATTTATAACTTTCTGTTACAGGAACTATTTTGTCTACATCTTTCATACTTGCTAAATTATCAGAGTTAAGAAACGCTTTATTTCCAACCACTCCAATAATAGTTACCTCTTTTCCTTGCGATAAATGTACTTCTAAACCGTTTGATTGAATATAGGAAGTAATTGCTTGAATGCTTTCTTTTGCAGCATTTGGTTTCATTACGATAATCATATTTTGACCATACCTTTCTAATATAAATTACAATTGTTGTTTTAGTATAACATATTTTATTCCAATATATTATGCTCTATTTATGTAATACAAAGGGTATATTACCACTTCAACGTGATAAAGTCAATGATAAATATTTAAATTTAAGTTGCTTTTTTAAGGAAAAAGAGTTAAGTTATGATAGGTAACATATTTCTAAAAGTAAAATAGGAATGGATAATAGTGTGAAAATATGAGTGAAAAGTTTGATCGTTTTTGTGAGGTAGTTACGATTCTTCGTTCAGAAAAGGGGTGTCCTTGGGATCGTGAGCAAACCAATGTGAGTTTACGTTCTTGTCTATTAGAAGAATGCTATGAATTAATGACAGCAATTTCTAATTATGAAGAATTAGGGGATATTCATAATTTTAAAGAAGAATTAGGGGATGTATTATTACAAATCGTAATGCATTGTCAAATCGCAAAAGAAGATGAAGTTTTTACAATAGAAGATGTGCTGAATGACATTACAAATAAAATGATCTATAGACATCCTCACGTATTTGGAGAAGTTATTGTTGATTCATCCACACAGGTTTTGGAAAATTGGGAACAATTAAAAAAGAAAGAAAAAAAAGATGTAGACAATCCAATGCATCAAATCCCAAAATATTTTCCAGCGCTTCTTTATGCAACAAAAGTAAAAAAATGTATTGCATCTTATTATAATCAAACAACTTCTATGGAACAATCCATTGAAAATATGGAAATAGAACTTTCTAACTTAAAAAAAGAAACTTCTACAAAAGAAACGATAGAAAAAAGATTATCTAATATCATAATGGAAACAACAAATATTGCTTGGCAAAATAAAATCAGTCTAGAACAAGTGATGTTAGATGAAATTAAAAAGTTGATTATAAAGTATGAAGACATGTAACGTACCTGTTTTATACGATTAGAATAATTTGAGAGGTAAATTTATTGTATGATTTATACAGTTACATTAAATCCTTCTCTTGATCACGTATTAGTGGTTAAGGATTATGAAGAAGGAACTATTAATCAAATTGGAGCAGAATATTATATCCCAGGTGGTAAAGGGATAAATGTGTCTAGCGTTTGCAAAAATTTAGGAGTGGAAACAATTGCTCTTGGATTCATAGCCGGGTTTTCCGGAATGGAAATTAAAAGACTATTAGATGCTCGCCAAATTTTGAATGATTTTATTTTGATTGATTCGGGAAACAGCCGATTAAATGTTAAAATTTTATCTCAAAAGGAAACTCAGATAAATGGAGAAGGTCCATTTATTCAACAAGCTTATATTGATAGATTATTAGAAAAATTATCTAAGCTTACAGACAATGATGTTTTGGTGTTATCTGGAAGTATTCCACCAGGTGTACCTAATACAATATATAGGGATATTATGAAGATGCTAGCGTCTAAGAATATTACTATATTTTTAGACGCCATCAAAGAAGAAATGTGGGAAGCAATTTCCATGAAGCCATTTTGTATTAAACCAAATAAAGAAGAGTTAGGAGATTTATTTGGTGTTACGATTAAAAACAGACAAGACTGTATTTTTTATGGAAAAAAATTAAGAGAAGCAGGTGCACGCAATGTACTAATTTCATTAGGCGAAGATGGTGCAATCTTGTTAAAGGAATCAGAAGAAGTAGCAATACTTGATGCACCAACTGGAAAAGTAGTTCATACAGTTGGTGCAGGAGATTCAATGGTGGCAGGTTTTCTTTGTGGATATTTAGAGAAAAAGGATATGGATTATGCATTTAAATTAAGTGTATGTGCTGGTAGCGCAAGTTCTTTTTCCCAAGAATTGGCACCAAAAGAAACAGTAGATAACCTACTAAAAACATTAGAAAACAAGAAAGGTTTATAAATGCAAAACAAAGAAGAGATTTTAGAAGAAGTAAAATTACGTTATGAGGATTCAAATATTGACGAAAGGATACTTCGTGCAGTAAAAGAAATAGGATTTGAACAAATGTCACCAATCCAAGCAGAAGCTATTCCAGTTTTAATGACAGGAGTAGATATTATTGGACAAGCACAAACAGGAACTGGAAAAACAGCAGCATTTGGTATTCCGTTATTACAACAAATTGACCCGGAAAATAAAAGTGTGCAAGCAATTGTTCTTTGTCCTACGAGAGAATTAGCAATTCAAGCATCTGATGAAATTCGTAAATTTTCAAAATATATGCATGGGATTAAAGTATTACCAATTTATGGCGGTCAAGATATTACAAAGCAAATTCGTTCTCTTAAAAGTGATGTTCAAGTAGTAGTTGGAACACCAGGTAGAGTAATGGATCATATGAGACGTCGTACTTTAAAATTAAATGATATAAAAATTATTGTATTAGATGAAGCAGATGAAATGTTAAATATGGGATTTCGAGAAGATATTGAAACAATTTTGGCTGATATTCCAAGTGAACATCAAACAGCATTATTCTCAGCGACAATGCCAAAACCAATTATGGAAATCACAAAAAAATATCAAAAAAATGCAGTACTTGTAAAAGTTGCGGCAAAAGAATTAACAATTCCACTTGTAAAACAATATTATTATGAAGTTAAAGGTGCTAATAAGTTAGAAGCAACTTGTAGATTAATGGATTATTATACACCAAAACGTTCTTTGATTTTTTGTAATACAAAAAGAATGGTAGATGATTTGACAGAAAATCTTAAAGGTCGTGGATATTTTGCAGAAGGATTACATGGAGATATGTCACAAGCTGGTCGTGACAAAGTTATGAATCAATTTAGAAAAGGAACACTTGATATTTTGATTGCTACAGATGTAGCAGCAAGAGGAATTGATGTAGATGATGTAGAAGCAGTTTTCAATTATGATGTGCCTCAAGATATTGAATATTATGTTCATCGAATTGGTAGAACTGGTCGTGCTGGAAGAAAGGGACGTTCATTCACATATGTAGTTGGACGAGAAATTTACAAGATTCGAGAAATTGAACAAATTTGTAAAACAAAAGTGAAATTGAGAAGTTTACCATCGGTTAAAGATGTTACAGATGCAAAAGCAGAAAAAATACTAGGAAAAGCGCTTGATACTATTCGTAATGAAGAAATGGAAAAAATGATTCATATTATTGAGAGAAGATTAGATGAAGAAGATATTACAGTATTAGAATTAGCTGCAGCGTTTTTAAAATTGGAAATGGGAGCAGAGCCAGAAGAAATCATTGTTACACCATATAAACAAGACCGTAATAGAAACGGAAAAAGAAATCGTAACGGTTCAAAAGATGGTGGAAGAAGAGAAGGTGGATTTTCAAAAGATCGTGGGTTCTCAAAAGATCGTAATGGTTCAAGAGATCGCGGCTTCTCAAAAGATCGTGGATTTTCAAAGGATCGTGATGGGGCAAAAGATGAAAGAAAAAATCGTTCCTTTTTCAAAGATGATAAAAAATCAAGATTTCCAAAAGAAGAGAAAAAAAGAGATGATAGAGATGATAGAAGAGTCATTAATAAAAAATCTTTAGAAAAAGAACCATTTGAAGTAAAAAGAAATAAACTTAAAAAGAAAAAGGAAGATTAAATTTAATCTTCCCAAGGTCTAATTCGATATGTGGCGCCTATGGCGTCACATATTTTTTTGCATTCCATTTCTTCTTCTTTTGTTAATGTAGTAGCAACAGTAGTAAGATATACTTTAGGAACATACTTCGTTACTTCTTCGGCAAAAAGAAGCATCTCTTTAAAAGACTGTTTTCCAAATTTACTTTGTACAAGTTCATGATACCTATCTTCGTTAGGGGTGTTAAGACTTATAGAAACACAATCAATTAATCCTTCGAAAGTATAAGCGATTGATTTTCCATGAATTAAATTACAAAGACCATTTGTATTAATGCGAATTCTATTAGTATATGTTTGTTTTAAATAGTGTGCAACATCTAAAATAAGTTCTAATCGTTCTGTTGGTTCTCCAAAACCACAAAAAACAATATCTTTATACTTTGAAAGATCATATTTATGAAATTCCATTATAATTTCATCATAATTTGGTTCGCGTTCAAGCCATAGTGAATTAGAATGTTCAATAGAATCTCTTGTTTGTCTCAAACAAAAAGTACAATTACAAGGACATTTATTTGTGATATTAATATACAGATTATTATATGCTTCATATAAAATTGTCATAGTTTTTTTCATAGCTAATCTCCTTTTTATTTTAACGTGTGAAGAAGTTCTTCAAAACAGACACCTTCTGATAATGGTGTTTCTAACTCGATTGATTTTTGTATACATTTTTTTATAAATAAAGATGCTTTTTTTACTGAATTTTTAAAGGAAATATTATGCAGTGCATCTGCTGCAATAATGGAAGAAAAAATATCGCCAGTTCCAGGACGCTGACTACCGACTTTATATGTTTTAATGAAAGAAGGATCGCAGTCTACCTCAAAACATAAATTAGCTAAAAGTGTTTTTTGGGGAATTCCTGTTATTACAACTTTTTTTGGTCCTTGTTTAGATAACTCAGATGCTAATTGAATTAATTCCTTTGTCGTCCATTTGTCTTTATAAGGAGTATCTGTTAAAATACATGCTTCTGTCACATTTGGGGTTAAAATATCTGCATATTTTACAAGTTCCTTCATTGCTTCACACATTTGAGGCGTATAAGTAGTATATGATTTTCCATGGTCGCCCATTACAGGGTCAACAATAATCATAGTATTTTTTTGTTTAAAGTATTTAAAGAAATCAATCACAAACTCAATTTGTTCTTTTGAACCTAAAAATCCAGTTGCAATCCCATCAAAAGTTAGATTTAGTTTTTTCCAATTATCAATATAAGATGGCATCTCTTTTGTAAAGTCAAAAAAAGAATATGTTGCAAATCCTGTATGATTTGATAGGATTGAAGTAGGAACGGGACAACATTGTACCTTTAAAGCTGAGATTATAGGGAGTGCAACTGTTAAAGAACATCTACCATAGCCAGATAAATCATTAATAATTGCTAATTTTTTTTGTGTATATTTTGACATACTGCTTACCAACCTTTTATGTTTTTTTATAGTATAACAAAAACTGGACTTAATAAAAATACCAGAAGTTAAAAATAGGACAGTACCAGTTAAAAAATAACAAAAAAATATATAATACATATTGTAAATATGATAAAATAGAAAAATAAACCTTGTAAAGGAGGAAATCATTTTTGGAAATAATAAATTTACAACAATTAACAAAGGATTATGGGAATAATAAAGGTATATTTGATGTGAATTTAACAGTAAATAAAGGGGAAATATTTGGTTTTTTAGGACCAAATGGTGCTGGGAAAACAACAACAATTCGTGCATTAATGGGTTTTATTCATGTCGATAAAGGTATCTGTAAAATTAATGGATTAGATTGTTTTATGGAATCACATAAAATAAAAGAAAATTTGGGATATTTAGCAGGAGAGCTTTCATTTTTTGATGATTTAAAAGGAGTACAGCTACTTACTTTTATGAGTGAATATTATGGAATAAAAAATAAAACAAGAATGCAAGAATTAATGAAATTTTTTGAATTAGACCCAAATGGTAGAATACATAAAATGTCAAAGGGAATGAAACAAAAGCTAGGTATTATTTTAGCATTTATGAATCAGCCAGAAATAGTGATTTTAGATGAGCCAACAAGTGGGCTTGATCCTCTTATGCAAAATCGATTTGTAGAATTATTACTTGAAGAGAAAAAAAAAGGAACCACAATATTTATGTCTTCTCATATTTTTGAGGAAATTGAAAAAACATGTGATCGTACTGCAATCATTAAAAATGGTAAAATTGTTGCGATAGAGAAGATGGCTGATTTACAAGGAAAAAGAAAGAAGCAATTTAAAATTACTTTTGAGAAGATAGAAGAAATCAATGCAATGAAGCAATCTGGAGTTTCAATTTTAAAAGAAGAAGGAATGATGTTGATTGTTGAGGTTGATGGTCCATTAAATAATTTTTTGAGAAAACTATCAAATTATTCAATTTTGGATTTAGAAGAGAAAAAACCATCATTAGAAGAAATGTTTTTACATTTTTATGGGAGGTAATTTATGTTATTTATATTGCTAAAAAGAAATGTGTTACAAACAATAAAACCTTTTATTGGATTTCTTTTATTGCTTTTCATGTATCAAGGAATCATAATTTATATGTATGAACCAAAGCTTATGGAAACACTTACAGCATACCAAGAAATTATGCCAGAAATGATGGCAGCTTTTGGAATGGTTGGAGCAACGGATACTTTAATTGCATTTATTAATACGTATTTGTATGGGTTTTTAATGCTTTTAATTCCTTTTATCTATTCATTAATCCTATGTAATACATTGCTTGTAAAATATATCGACACTGGTTCTATGGCACTACTTCTTTCGGGGAAATTCTCGCGTTTACATATTGTTTGTACACAAGCGATAACTCTTGTGTGTTCAGTCACAGATTTATGTATTTGTATTACAATAAGTGGAATTGTTTTTTCGGAATTATTTTTTAAAGGTCAGTTAGAAATTAAAACGTTTCTTGTTTTGAATATTGGGGTTTGGTTGTTGCAAGTAATGATTTCAGGAATTTTATTTTGTGTTGGTTGTTTTGTAAGCGAAAGCAAATCTTATTTTCTTTATGCAAGTGCAGTTCCAGTGATAGGATATTTGTGTATGATGCTTTCTAATATGGGAGATACATTTGAGTTTTTAAAATATGCAAGCATTTATTCTTTATTTACTCCTGATAAAATTATAGGAGGAGAATCTGTATTAGGAAATTTTACAATGCTTGTAATTGGAACCGTTTTATTGTATGGTACAGGAATATGGAAATTTACAAAAAGAGATTTGCCATTATAAATTGAAATTTGAAAGGAAAAAGAAATGCAGTGAATGCAAAAAAATTATCGGTAGATGAATTAATAAAATTAAAAAAAGAAGAGTATATTTTAATTGATATAAGAGATCAAATCTCTTTTACGTATGGAGCAATAAAACATGCCATATGCATTCCAGAAGTTAAACTAAAAGAAAACATTCATGATTTTCCACTTGAGAAAAAACTCATTTTTTATTGTATGAAAGGTGTTATAAGTGAAGATGTTGCCAGTTATTTTTCGGATAAAGGTTTTGATGCGTATCACTTAGTAGGGGGATATAGTAGCTATTTAATAAAAAGTTTTGCTCAAAAAGAAAAAATTGAGTTAGAAGAAAAAGCAAGAGAAGTAGAAAAAAGCATACGAAAAAAATTTCATAAAGAATTATTTACGCCTTTTGCAAAAGCAATTATGCAATATGACTTATTAAAGGAAGGGGATAAGGTTGCAATTTGTATTTCTGGTGGAAAAGACTCTATGGTAATGGCAAAGCTTTTTCAAGAATTGAAAAGACATAATAAATTTTCGTTTGAACTTGTTTTTCTTGTAATGGATCCTGGATATAATGATATCAATAGAGAGGTAATTATACAAAATGCAAAAAAGTTAGATATCCCTATTACGATTTTTAATTCCAATATATTTGATGCTGTATACGAAGTGGAAAAATCACCATGTTATTTATGTGCAAGAATGAGGCGTGGATATTTGTATAATAAGGCAAAAGAATTAGGATGTAATAAGATTGCACTAGGACATCATTATGATGATGTGATTGAAACCATACTCATGGGCATGATGTATGGTGCACAAATACAAACAATGATGCCTAAATTAAAAAGCACGAATTTTGAAGGAATGGAATTAATTCGACCAATGTATTTAATACGAGAAAAAGATATTTTACATTGGCGTGATTATAATGAATTGCATTTTATACAATGTGCTTGTAAATTTACTGATACATGTACATCTTGTAGAGAAGATGGAAGTAGTGTTTCAAAAAGAATGGAAATAAAAGAATTAATAAAAGAATTGAAAAATGTAAATCCTTTTATAGAAAGCAATATATTTAAAAGTGTTGAAAATGTAAATTTAAAAACCATTATTGCCTATAAAAAAGATGGAATAAAACATCATTTTTTAGATGAGTACGATATATAATTTTATAGAAAGAATAGGGGAAATCATGAAAAGAATAGGAAAAATAATAGGGGTAGTTCTTGCATTATTAGTAATAGTAGGTGGAATATACTATGTTACATTACCGGCAATTAATATTCACTCAAGTTCATTTTGGTTTTTTATAATGCTCGTATTTGTAATTATTATAATTTTAAATATATTACGAAAAGATGGAAATCGTATACTTTCAATAGAAAATAATGAGTTACAGTTTCATTTTAAAGAATTGAAGAAAACAAGAATTTTAATTGTATTATTAGCATTGACAGCTATAATTTATGCAGTTGGATCAATTTTGTCATCGCCGATTATAAATGCGAAAAAATATCAACAATTACTTAAAGTAACAGAAGGTAATTTTACGGAAGATATAGCGGAAGTTGATTATAGAACAATTCCGTTGCTTGATAAAGAATCAGCCTCACTACTTGGTGATCGTAAAATGGGTGGTTTAGTAAATATGGTTTCTCAATTTGAAGTTGCAAATGATTATACACAAATTAATTTGAATGATAAACCAGTTCGTGTAACACCACTTATTTATGCAGATACAATTAAATGGTTTACAAATCAAGCGAAAGGAATTCCGGGATATATTTTAATTGATATGGCAACACAAGATACACAAGTTGTTATGGTAGAAGAGGGAATTAAATATTCAAAATCAGAACATTTAAATCGTAATTTGTATCGTCATCTTAGATTTCGATATCCAACTTATATATTTGACGATCAAATTTTCTTTGAGATTGACGATGAAGGGACTCCTTATTGGGTTTGTCCAGTTAAACAATTTAATATTGGTTTATTTGGAGGACAAACAATTGGAAAAGTAGTTCTTTGTAATGCTATTACAGGCGAAACAATTGAATACAAGGTAGAAGATGTTCCAACATGGGTTGACAAAGTATATTCGGCAGAACTTCTTACCACATTGTATAATTATTATGGAGTCTTAAAAAATGGATATTTTAATAGTATTTTAGGTCAAAGAGATTGTTTGAAAACTACAAATGGATATAATTATATAGCACTTGAAGACGATGTATGGGTATATACAGGAATAACAAGTGTAAGTGGAGATCAATCAAATGTTGGATTTGTTTTAATGAATCAACGAACAATGGAAACAAAATATTATAAAGTAGAAGGTGCGATAGAAGATTCGGCAATGTCATCTGCTCAAGGGCAAGTACAAAATTTGGGATATAAAGCAACTTTCCCACTTTTATTGAATATTCAAGGAGAGCCAACTTATTTTATGGCACTTAAAGATGATTCTGGACTTGTAAAGAAATATGCAATGGTAAATGTACAAAAATATCAATGGGTTGCTATTGGGGATACTGTTCAAGAATGTGAAAAAAATTATAATTCATTACTTAATACAAATGGTATTGTAAGTGAAAACATTGATGCGTATAAGACTGCAAGTGGAGAAATTGAATATATTGCTCCAATTGTATTAGAAGGTACAACTCATTATTATTTTGGAATAGTTGGTAATAATGAAATTTTCGATATTAATTTATCGAATGAAGAATTGCTTTCTATTTTAAAGAAAAAAGAGGGAGATACAATTAATGTAACTTATTTAGAAGGATATGGAATAAGCGCAGTTAGAAGTATTGAGTAACTTAATATTTCTGTCAACCATTTTTGAAAATGTCCCAATAAATCTTAAATATTAGCACCGAAAATCGGTGCTAATATTTACAAATTATGCTATATCTTTTCTATGGGATTGTTTATTCATATATTTATCAAAAGATGTTTTTTTCCACGGATGTGACATTGGTGGTATATATTTTTTCTTTGGTTCCTGTGAAAGTTCTGCTAGATCAAAAGCTTTTGATACCAAGTGGTGTTCAAGGAGCTTTTCAAGACCATAAATCTGTTCGCCTATACAACTGTATAGTTCACCATCAAATGCTTTAATCACCATTACAGAGGTTCCTTTACGGTGATGTACTGCATGACCATTGGCATCTACTGGTAAATAATAGTCTTTGTGATATTTGAGACAACTGCCATTATCTATTTTTCTAGAAGAAAGAATTGCTAAAGTTAAGTTGATTTTATTAGAATCTGGTTGTGTTTCAAACACAGATTTGATACTATCAATAGGTAAAGCAAAACGTTTGTTAAATTTCTTAATGTAGGAGTTCAGAAATTTGTTGGCTTCATCAATGGAGGCAACATTATTTAAACGTAGCTCTACAGCTAGGCGGGATTGTAGGGTGGCATTCATTCTTTCAACCCGCCCTTTTGATTGCGGAATACTTGAGGTACGTATGTCGATACCCAATTGCTTGCAAGCATAGCCAAATTGAGTGAAGGTATCTTTTTCCACATCCTGATTATCTTTCTTCTTATATTCGAAAACAGTTCGATTATCGGTGAAAAATTGATAGGGAATGCCATACTCCGTGAGTATTTGATGTAATACATTATAATAACCATTTAAAGTTTCTTGGGTATCAAACCAGGCACCTACAAGAGTGCCAGAAGCATCATCTACAGCAATATGAAGATGTGTTTTAATATCACCAAACCAATAGTATTCAGAAGCATCCATTTGAATCATTTCACCAAAAAAAGCACTTCTTGGATGTCTTGGATGAGCTTCATCAATAGCTAGAATAGAAGACTGAAATGCAGCCTGTTGCTTCTTAGATTTTGTTTTAGAATTTAAAGCGTTCAGTTCCTGTTTCAGTTTTTTCTTTGTAGAACGATGAGCCTTTGGAGAAAGAATATAATTTTTTCTAAGAATAGAAGAAATAGAGCTGACAGATAAATGAATATTTTCCATTTCAGCAAGTAGTTCTTGATAATGAGTAAGGTTAGATTCAAAGTATTTAGTTTGGTACAAACTATAAACAAGGTTCTTAGTGTCTTCGGAAATAGTGGTTACTGGTTTATGTGCATGATTACCATGAACAAAGAAGGCTTTACCAGATGCTTTATATCCAGCAATTAGACGATTGATATGTCGTTTAGTACAAGCAATTTTTAGTGCTGCAGTTT
>JBOFWM010000114.1:0-22166 GCA_051653625.1 Lachnospiraceae bacterium | reverse complement strand
AAAATATATACAATAAAAAAAGTTGTCCATGGACAACTTTTTTTATTGTATATATTTTTTAACCAAGTACAACATCTAAAACCATCATAATCATAAAACCACATCCAAAACACCACGTACAAATTGCTGCATCATTATCACTTGTTGCTTCTGGTAATAATTCTTCTACAACTACATAAATCATAGCACCTGCCGCAAATGATAATAGATACGGCAAAAGTGCCGTAACAACACTTGCCATACCTATGGTCAAAAGTGCTGCAATTGGCTCTACAATACCAGATAACATTCCATACAAAAACGATTTTCTTCTCGAGTTTCTTTCTCCTCTAAGTGGCAATGAAATAATAGCCCCTTCTGGAAAATTTTGAATTGCAACACCTATTGCAAGCGCAAATGCCGAGGCAATTGTAATGGTACTTTCTGTGGCCATAGATGCCGCAAAGATAACTCCAACTGCCATTCCCTCTGGTATATTGTGTAAAGAAACAGCCAAAATCAACATTGTTGTATTTGTAAGAGAAGTTTTAGGTCCATGTGGATTTTGTTCTTCTGAATGCAAGTGTGGTGTGATGCGTTCTAAAAAAAATAAAAAAGCAAGACCACCCATAAATCCTATTACTACTGGAAAAACAGACCATTTTCCCATCTCTTTTACAGATTCTAATGCTGGTATTAACAAAGACCAAACAGCAGCAGCAACCATAATCCCTGATGCAAAACCAAGCAATGCCTTATGAAGCTTGCTACTCATCTTATCTTTCAAGAAAAATACACAAGCTGCACCAAGCGTCGTACCAACAAATGGCATAATAATTCCAATCGCATATTGTAAATTTATATTCATTTTTCCTCCATGCTTCTACTTCTTTTTATAGTAGCATGATTTACTTAAAAAGCAACTATTTTTTTACTACATTTTCTTTTCGAAATAGCAAAAAGAGAAAACCACACACACACCCAATCGCTATAACAGTTCCTATGCCAAACATTCCACTGATAAAAAGATTTCCTAATTGATAAACGCATAACGAAACAATATATGCTAAACCTGTTTGATATCCTATTGCAAATAAAAACCATTTTGTATTATTCATTTCACGTCTAATTGCACCCATCGCTGCAAAACATGGTGCACATAAAAGATTAAATATTAAGAATGAATATGCTGATATTGTACTAATACTATTTGCAAGCGCTGACCAGATTTCTTCCCCATCTTCTGCCACCTCTGCAAATCCATATAAAATACCTAATGTACCAACAACATTTTCTTTTGCAATTAAACCAGTAATTGCTGCAACCGCGAGTTCCCAATTGCCCCATCCAAGAGGTGCAAAAAATGGTGCAAAAAAACTTCCAAAGACAGCCAAGAAACTTAAATTTAATTCTTCTTTTTCTAACATTGCAATAGCACCATCTACGTAACCAAAACTCATTAAAAACCATAAAACAATCGTAGATAATAAAATAATAGTTCCTGCTTTTTTTATAAATGACCAACCACGTTCCCACATACTTCTCAAAACACTCTCAAGTGTCGGCATATGATATGCTGGCAATTCCATAACAAAAGGTGCTACATCACCTACAAATAATTTTGTTTTCTTTAAAATAATTCCCGAACATACAATCGCAAAAATACCTACAAAGTATGCACTTGGAGCAACCCACCAAGCACCATTTAATAATGCTCCTGCAATCAAAGCAATAATTGGTAATTTGGCTCCACAAGGAATGAAGGTTGTAGTAATAATTGTCATTTTACGATCTTTTTCATTTTCAATAGTTCTTGATGCCATAATTCCAGGCACCCCACAACCAGTTCCTACAAGCATAGGAATAAATGATTTTCCTGACAATCCAAATTTACGAAAGATTCGATCCATGATAAAAGCAACTCTTGCCATGTAACCGCAAGATTCTAAAAATGCTAAAAAGATAAATAGTACCAACATCTGAGGTACAAATCCAAGCACTGCACCAACACCTGCTACAATACCATTAATGATTAAACTTTGTAACCAATCTGCACAACCGATTGCTGTAAGTACATTTTCAAATAACATAGGTACACTTGGAATGGATAAACCAAATAAACTCCATCCTTCATCAAACAATTTATCATTCACCCAATCTGTTGCACCTGTACCCACTGTTGAAATAGATACATAGTATACTAAAAACATTACAATTGCAAAAATCGGTAAAGCAAGAATTCTATTTGTTACAATTCGATCAATCTTATCCGATGTAGACATTTCACTATGTTTTGATTTCGTACAACACTCACTAATAATAGAAGTGATATAATTGTATCTTTCATTAGTCATGATGCTTTCTACATCATCATCAAATTCCTCTTCTAAAGCGGACACAAAACTACTTACTTCTGGAATTTGAACTAAATGTTCTAATATTTTTTCATCGCTTTCTAATAATTTAATAGCAAAAAATCGTTTTTGATTTTCTTTTACTTCTTGACCTAATGCTTTACTTACTTCTTCAATTGCTATTTCTACTGTTTTCGCAAAATTATGTACAACTTTGATTTGTTCTTTTTTCTTAGATATTTTTATTGCTTCTTTAACAGCAACATCAATTCCTTCTGCTTTTAATGCTGAAATTTCAAATACACTGCATCCAAGTTTTTCTTTTAATTTATCAATATAGATTTTACTTCCGTTTTTTCGAACAACATCCATCATATTCACTGCAAGAACAACTGGTATTCCTAGTTCAATTAATTGTGTTGTTAGAAATAAATTACGTTCAATATTTGTTCCATCTACAATATTTAATATAGCATCTGGCGTTTCATTAATTAAGTAATTTCTAGCTACTACCTCTTCTAATGTATAAGGTGAAAGAGAATAAATTCCTGGTAAATCGATAATTTCAATGTCTTCTTTTTCAATTTTAAATTTATCTTTTAATTTTCCTTCTTTTTTTTCTACAGTAACGCCTGGCCAATTTCCTACAAATTGATTTGATCCAGTTAATGCATTAAATAATGTTGTTTTTCCTGCATTTGGATTACCAGCTAATGCAATTTTTATTGCCATTTCTTTTTCCTCTTTTCTATCCGTTTCGTTTAATTAGTTTTAACTAACCTAAAATCAAAAAAAATTTACTCTACTTCTATATCTTCTGCATCCGCTTTTCTAAGTGACAATTCATATCCGCGTACCGTCACTTCAATTGGATCTCCTAATGGCGCAACTTTGCGAACATAAACTTCTACACCTTTCGTAATCCCCATATCCATAATTCTTCGCTTGATCGGTCCTTTTCCTGCAATTTTTTTAACAATTGCACTTTGACCACAGGCAACATCTTTTAATGTCATCTTATTTTCTTCCTCTCAATCTTTATACAATTATTTTATTCGCCATATCCATACCGATGGCAATTCTAGAGTCTTTAATGTTTACAATCATATTTCCACCTATTTCTGAAATAACTGTAACAACTCCACCTTTGACAAACCCTAAATTTTCCAAGAACTTACGACTATCCTCTTTCCCACCAACTTTTTTAATTGTAGTGCTTTCTCCAATTTTCATCATACTTAAAGGCATTCGCGTTCCTCCTTTTCTAACTTTGTCTAGTTATATCTAACTCATTATTTATTAGTATAGACTAACATCCATTAGAAGTCAATACTATTTCCATTTAATGCCATAATTTTATATAAAAAAATTGCATCTACAACTTCTGTGCAAATGCAATTTTTTAATTATTTATTCTGATAACAATACTCTATCGTTTGCAAATTCAGCTCCACTCGCTTTTGTAAATGCGTCTAATAATTGTTCTACTGTTAATTTTTTCTTTTCTTCCCCTTTAACATCTAGAATAATTTTTCCTTGATTCATCATAATCAAACGATTTCCATAAGTTATTGCATCTTTCATATTGTGAGTTATCATAAGAGCTGTTAAATTTTCTTCTTGAATAATTCGATCTGACAATTCTAATACTTTTGCAGCTGTTTTAGGATCTAGCGCCGCAGTATGTTCATCTAATAGTAATAATTTCGGCTTTTTCATAGTTGCCATTAAAAGAGTAAGCGCTTGACGTTGTCCACCAGACAATAACCCTACTTTTGTAGAAAGACGTTCCTCTAATCCCAACTCTAAATGAGCAAGTAATTCTCTAAATTCTTTTCTATCTTCATGATTGATCGCCCATCGAAGAGTTCTTTTTTCTCCTCTTCTTTTTGCCAACGCCATATTCTCTTCTATCCACATATCTGCTGCTGTTCCAAGCATTGGATCTTGGAAAACACGCCCTAAATATTTTGCTCTTTTGTGCTCTGGAAGTCTTGTAATATCAATTCCATCAATTTTAATAGAACCACTATCTACTAAATATACTCCAGCAATCATATTTAAAATAGTAGATTTTCCTGCTCCATTTCCACCAATTACGGTTACAAAATCACCCTCTTCTAATGTAAGATTTACACCATTCAATGCTTTTTTTTCATTTACAGTTCCTGAATTGAAGGTTTTAAATACATTTTTTATTTCCAACATATTAACACACCTCCTTCTCTGCTTTTATCTTTTTATTTGCAGCTTGGCTTTTCCAATAAGGAACCGCAAGGAAGATTGCAACTACAAGTGCTGAAAATAGTTTTAAGTCATTTGCATTTAATCCAAGGCGAAGCACAAATGTGATGACTACATAATACACAATTCCACCACATACAGCTGCAAGTAGCTTTAATGCAAAATTTTTGAATATCTTTCCTAAAATGACTTGCCCAATAATTACGGCCGCAAGTCCAATTACAATTGCACCACGTCCCATATTTATATCTGCAAATCCTTGATACTGTGCAAGAAGCGCACCAGAAAGTGCAACAATTCCATTAGAAATTACAATTCCTAATACTTTTTTTGAATCAGTATTAATTCCATTGGCTCTTGCCATGGCTTCATTCGAACCAGTTGCACGAAGGCAATACCCTAATTCTGTCCCAAAGAACCAATACAACATCCCAATGATGATTGCTGTAAAAATTCCGCCTACAAGAAGCGCTTGTGGAATATTACGTAAAGATACAAGTACATTATATTTTTGAACGGAGAGTGTTAAATTTGCTCCTCCGAGAATTCTCAAATTAATAGAATATAAAGCTAATTGTGTTAAAATTCCTGATAATATTGCTGGAATTCCAAATTTTGTGTGTAGCATCCCCGTGATAAATCCTGCTGCACATCCTGCACAAAATGCAAAAACCATTGCAAGTCCTAATGGTACATTATTTGTTACACATATTACTAATACCGCTCCACCTGTTCCAAAAGAGCCATCTACTGTTAAGTCAGCCACATCTAATATTTTATAGGTAATGTATACACCTATTGCCATGATCCCCCAAATGATACCTTGCGCTGCTGCCCCAGGTATAGAATTTAAAAATGCTCCCATATAATTCTCCATTTCATCATTTACATTAGAAAATGGCTCCGAAGAGCCATCTTACTAGTTTTCTTCTATTGCTACGTATGTGTCAGGTATTGTAATTTTTAATAATTCACTACGATCTGCCATATATTTTTTTGTTAAGTCTGATGCAAATTGAACTTCCATTTCTGCTGGATTTGTTCCATTCACTAAAATTTCTGCTGCCATTTCACCTGCATTATAACCAATGCTATAGTAATCAATTGATAATGTTGCAATTCCACACCCTTTACAGATTCCTTCTTCACCAGCAATAATTGGAATTCCAGCTGGTTCTGCAATATTATTGATAATTTCTGCATTAGCTGCCATTGTATTATCCGTTGGGATATAGATTACATCTACTTCATCAATTGCTGTTTGAGTCACAAGTGCTACATCATTTGAATCCGCTGAAGTATATTCTTTATGTGCAATTCCCATTTCATCTAAATATGCTGCAATTTCAGTTGCTTGATATTTAGAATTTGCTTCTGCTGAACAATATAAAATTCCTACTGTTTTTGCATCTGGTACAAGTTCAGCAATCATTTCTGCTTGTTCTTTTAAAGGAGCTAAATCAGAAGTTCCTGTTACATTCATTCCTGTTGTTCCAGTCCAGTCATCAATATCAAGTGCTGTTGCATAATCTGTTACAGAGGTTGCAATAATTGGTATATCCGCTGTCGACGCTACTGCAGCTTGAAGTGCTGGTGTTGCATTTGCCATAATTAAATCTACATTATTTCCTACAAATTGGTTTACAATAGTTGCACATGTTGCTGAATCTCCTGATGCATTTTGTAAATCAAATGTCACATTTTCTTCGCCAAGTTTGGCCATTACAGCATCTATAAATCCTTGTGTTGCTGCATCAAGTGCATCGTGTTGTACTAATTGTACAATCCCAATGTTATATACCTTTTTGTCTCCTGTAGCTTCCGCTTCTTGTGTTTGTTCTTTCACATCTTCTACAACACTTTCAGTTGTTGTACTACTTTGAGTCTCACTTTTACTTCCACAACCAAGTAATGAACTTGCCATTAAAACAGTTGCAAGAAAAAGTGCTGCAATGCTTTTCTTTTTCATAATAATACCCATCCCTTTCTCCCTTTAATATCTTTTTTAAAATATCACTTTAAAGGGGCAAAGTCAAGTTTTTTCGATATTATACAGTACAAAGTTTCCTTTTATTACTCCCTATATTTTATAAAATGCTTTGCAGAATTCCACCATATACTCTAGGTCTTTCGTTCCTGTCGTTTCCATAGAAGAATGCATTGCCAATTGTGCTAATCCAATATCTACACTCGGTATAGAAACATGAGCAATCGATACATTTCCAAGTGTGAAACCTCCTACCATGTCCGACCTATTTGCAAAGTTTTGTGTTGGAATAGCAGCTTCTTTGCATATGGATTTTACATAAGCTGCACTAAATCCATCCGTGGTGTATTGTTGACCTCCGTGATATTTGATTACAATTCCACCATTTAAAAACGGTCGATTCGTTGGGTCCGACTTTTCTGGATGATTTGGATGCACCCCATGTGCATTATCTGCCGAGACCATAAAGCTATTTGCAAAAAGCTGCTCTTTCTTGTCTATCACATCGCAATGCTTCATAATCTCCTCTAATGTACTTTCTAGAAAATTGGAGTCTGCACCTTGTCTCGTTCTGCTTCCTACTTCTTCATTATCAAAAACTGCAAGTACGGTAACATACTCTTTAGAAGTTTCTTCAACAAACCTTTTTAAAGAGGCAAAAATACATTCCATATCGTCAATTCTTGGTGCAAGAAGAAATTCACTATTTACACCTAAAATTCTTGGCTCTTCTATATTATATAAATACAAATCACTTCCTAATACTTCTTCTTTTACATGGTCCATAATTTTATCTTCTTTATTCATAGAAAATAAAGGCAACATATCTATTTGTTTATTGTATTCTATTCCTTTATTCATTTCTCTATTTAAGTGAATTGCCATATTGGGAATCACACAAGTAACATCTTTTAAATCTACTAGTTTTGAAACAAGTTCCCCTTTTTCTTTCACAACAATTCTTCCAGCTACAGATAATGGACGATCAAGCCAGGTGGATAAAATCATTCCACCATAGCCTTCTACATTTAATTTATTATACTGATTTTCTACACATATCTCTGGATTTTCTTTTACTTTAAAAGTAGGTGTATCACTATGACTTGCCACGATATGAAATCCTTTGATGCTTCCTTCTGGAATTTTAAATGCAATAATTGAGGAATCATTTCTAACTTTATAATACGTCTCCCCTTTTGAAAGTTTTAACTCTTCCTTTTCTTTTATCTCACAAACTCTATGTTGTTTTAAACATTTTTTCACTTCTTCTATACAATGAAATGTTGTTTTACTCTCTTTAATAAACGATATAAATTCCGAAATCAAGTGCTCTATCCTTCCTTTCCCTACGATGTAATTCCTAATGCTTTTTTTGCGAGACCATCTGCAATGTCATTGTATTTATCATTGGAATGACCTTTTACTTTCACAAAATTCACCTTCACTCTATCTTTTATGGAATCATAAAATGCTTTATAATCCTTCGTTCCATCTTTGTTTGTCTTCCAATCACCCAAACACCATTTTGCAATTCCCTCATAATCATAATAAATACTAATTTCTAAAATACCATGTTCTAATGCATATTCCATTGCAGCCCTTGCACCTAAAATTTCTCCAGCAACATTTCGCATCTTTGCTAGCTCTTCGTCTTGAAATTTTTTGTAGAACATGTGCTCTTGTCCATTTTCTAAAATAATCATCCCATAAGAAAATTCTTTTGTAGTTGCATGATAACTTCCATCTACATAAGCTTCTACACCTTTGCTTCTTGTGTTTACTTGTTTTTCATAAGCTGCTCCAACATCAATATATTGTTTTGCTTCGTCTAACGTTAAAAAGCTTTTATATTCTGCTCCAGAATATCCATGTATATACTTTTTACATTCCTCCCAAGTTGTAAAAACTCCTGTTTTATTTCCTTTTCGAATTGCATAAAATTTCTTAGCCATAAAATCCTATTCTTTCTTCCTATTTTATTTTTCTTATTTTGCCTTTTATTGTTTTCTTTTCCAATACCGTTTTTACTGATTTCCCTTTTCCATTTAAAATTTCTACATATGTCATGCTTTCTCTTATATCGATACTTCCAATATCATCGGCTTCTAATCCATCAACAGAACAAATTGCTCCAACAATATCTCCAGCTCGCATTTTTGATTTTTTGCCACCGCTAATCATAAGCGTCATAATAGAATCCTGAAATGCATCCTTTTTTGTTACAGGCTTTTTTCTTTTTTGATTTTGCCTTTTATCATATGCTCCTCTTTTTTCTTTTACTTCTTCTTTCGTAGGAATCATTCTTTTTTCAATTGTTGCATTTGTGTATTCCCTTGTCTTTTCAAATAAGTCCTGTTCCGATTTTGCTACAAAACTAATGGCGATCCCACTTTTTTTATTGCGACCCGTTCGCCCCACTCTATGCACATAATGTTCCATATTTGTTGGAAAATCGTAATTAAATACATGTGTAATTCCTGGAAAGTCGATTCCTCTTGCTGCAACATCCGTTGTTACAAGGGTTAGAAACCTACCTTCTCGAAAAGCTTCTACCGTATCTAGTCTTTGACGTTGTTCCATACCACCATGTAATGCACCTGATTTTATTCCTTTTCGTTTCAACATCTGAAAAAGACGATCCACCATTTCTCTTGTACCACAAAATATAATACATTCCTTTGGATTTTCTGTTACAAGCAAATCTAATAGTACCTGCAGTTTCTCCTCATGTTCTACGTAATAGACGAATTGTTTAATCTGTTCTACCGTTTTTTGCTCTTCTTCAATTGTAATATAGATTGGTTTCTTTAAATACTTCTCTATTAAATGATTGATATTAGAATCAAATGTAGCAGAAAACAATAAATATTGTGGATGATTTTCTTTTATGATATTTATTATTCCTTCCACTTCTTCTAAAAATCCCATGTTAAGCATATGATCTGCTTCATCTATCACCACGTATTTAATATGAGACACATCAAAACTTCCTCTTCGAATATGATCCATTACACGCCCTGGTGTCCCAACTAAGATATGACTCTTTTGTTTAATTGTCATAATTTCTTTTTGTATTGGCATTCCACCAAATACCACTGGTACTTTTAATCTTTTCTTTCTCCCAATACAATGTAATTCCTCTTTCACTTGAAGCGCAAGCTCTCTTGTTGGCTCTAACACTAATACTTGTGGATGATGCATATCCCATATCACATTTTCACAAAGAGGTATTCCAAATGCTGCCGTTTTCCCACTTCCTGTTTGTGCTTGTCCTACTAAATCTTTTCCATCTAAAATATATGGAATCGCTTCACGTTGTATTTTTGTGGGCATTTCATATTTCAGCAAAGAAAGCGTTTCCATCATTTCTTTACTTAATGGAAATTCTTCAAATCCCTTTTTACTATTTTCTTGCATTTTTATCTTCTCACTTTCTTGCTTTCCAGATTATATCCGAAAAAAAGCGATCAAATTAAGATTTGACCGCTTTCTCTATTTTCTCATTATCCCATAACACTTTTCAAACTATTGAATTTCCCTGACATGATTTGCATCAGTCCATTGTATTTAATTTGATTTGCTGCTAATTCAACATTTTCCGTATCAATATCTACATTGTTACCATCTAATCTATAAGAATAATTTGCATAATCCGTATATGGTCTTGCTTCTAAATCACTTGACTTCAAATTTCTAATTTTTTGACGTACCGTACTACCACTTGCAGTTGTTAACGCTCGTTCAAGTTGAGTTTCAAATGATACATCTTGTCTTTTGTATCCAGGGGTATCTACATTTGCAATATTATTAGAAATCGCATCATTACGTAACCATGCTGCATCTGCCGCTTTTGCATAGATATCAATATTGGTATAAACTGAATTAATCATTTTTCCTCCTCCTAAAACTATACTTTTTATATCATATCATACTTATCCTATAAAATCATCTATTTTTTCTGAATAATATATTTTTTCACATGTTTCTCTTATTTGAAATTGCTTAAAATACATTTCTTCTAACGGAATCCATATTCGATTAAATTGTTCTAACCCAATTTTTCCATTACGTTTTAAAATTCTTTTTTGTTGTTCGTATGGTGTTACATCTAAAAATAATTTCAAATCATAATACTTTTCTAGTTCTGGAAAATGAGAATATGCACCTTCTATAATTAAAAAAGGCTTTGATGTAATATTTTTTTTATCATAATATACTTGGTTCTTGCAATCAAACGCACGATAAAGAATGGGTTTTACTTCTTTCTTATCAAGAGAAGGCTTTAAAATTTCATTTGTCAAACGCTCAAATTCTATAGTACTTCCAACCACATCCATCCAGTCGTCCATACGTTTCGCATGGGGAAGAAAAAAATCATCCATATGAATCACATTACAATCCAATGCTTGTTCTAAATATTTAGAAATTGTCGTTTTACCAGATGCACACCTTCCATCAATTGCTACAACAAATGTACGATTTTCTTCTTGTTTTGTTTGAAAAATTTCATTTTTTATTGCTTCACTCATTAATTCCATCATTATATTGATTCACCTTTATGTAATAAAACAATACCTACTCGATCTAAAATAATCATTATCATTGGAATCAAAATCAATTGGATAATAATTCCTGGAATTGCATTTAAAAACGCTCCTGCAACAAATGCATCCATTGTAAAACTTCCACCACTAATTTTTAATAGCATATACATTACAATTCCCCAAACAACTCTTCCAAGAACCATTGCCGATATGAGAGAATAATAAATGTGTACAATCTTTTTTCTTTTAAAATATATAATACCTATTATAAAACCATATGTTGCCATTTCAAATGCCATTGCAATTCCGATTGGAAATAAAATAGGCATTCCAAAAAGAAAATATCTTACTATCGGTAAAATCGCCCCTACAAATGTCCCATACTTCCATCCACAAATTAGTCCGCAAAATAATACTGGAATATGCATTGGCAATAACATGTTTCCAATTAAAGGAATATTACCTGTAAAGAAAGGTAGTATTATGCCAATTGCTATAAATAAACCACTGATTGCAATATCTCTTGTTACCATTTTTTTTGTTTGCATACTTTTTCTCCTACATTTATTGGTACATCATTTAGAATTTCATATTTTGCTCTATTGTAGTACATAATCTTAATAATGCCAAGATTTTTTTCAAGTATGTCTTCAAAATTTCTAAAGTAAATAAATTTTGAATAGAAACACTTCCATAGACAACAAGATCTATCTTTACGATAAGACAAACGTCTTAATAACTTCTGCAACTCCATCATTGTTGCAATCATACTTTGTGATATAGTCTGCAACAGCATGTACTGCTGGTACTCCATTTTTCATTGCACACCCTACATGCGCTGTTTTAATCATCGCTAAATCATTTTCTTCATCCCCAACAGCAACAGAATTTTCTAGAGGTATATTTAAATAATTACAAAGCCATTTAATCGCAAATCCTTTTGAAACTCCAACTGGCATAATTTCCAAATACTCCTTACAAGAAAAAAATAGATCTACCATTTCATTCGTACATTCTTTTAAAAGGTCTCTAAACTCACGCAAACGTTCTGGTTGTTCAAATTCAATAGCAAGTAATTTTGGTGTACTATACTCCACTTCTTTCATCATTGAAGGTACCACTTTATACTCCATACTTAGAATTTTAGCATATCTTTTTACACATTCATTTTCTTCTTCTGTAATAATCTCCTTTGTTCCATATGCTTGAAGATGTACTCCGAACTTTTTTGCTTCCAAAACAATACGATCTGTAATTTCAACAGGAACTTGACAAGTATAAATTAATTCATTTTTTTCCATATCATATATTTGACCCCCATTATAGGCTACCACAAAACAACCTTCTCCATCTAACCCTAATCTTATTGCAGTTCTCTTTGCACTATCTAACGCACGCCCAGTACATATTATTAATTTATGACCTTGTTCTAATGCATGTTTTAATGCTTTTTTGTTTTTAGGAGTCACTTCCTTTTTATCATTTAATAAGGTTCCATCTAAATCCATAAATAATATTTTCATTTGTACGATCCTTTCTTTCTGTATATTTCCTTAGAAAAGATTACCTTATTTTTAGAATGATTGTCAAAATTATTTTTGTTCTCATTGATATTTTTTTAATTCTTTTGTATAGTGAATAAGGATTTATTATAGATAAGGAATGAAAAATAAAATGAACGAAACACTTTTTTCAAGAATAAAATATGCATTTATTCACTCACTACCTGTATTGTGTGGGTATCTTTTTTTAGGAACTGCTTTTGGAATTTTACTTCAAAATGCAGGTTATAATTTTGTATGGGCATTTTTTATGAGCCTATTTATCTACGCTGGTTCCATGCAATTTATCATGGTTCCTATGATGGTAGCTGCTGTTTCCCCATTAACAATGGCAATCACAACTATTTTCGTAAATAGTCGTCATATGTTTTATGGAATTTCTTTTATTGAAGAATTTCATAAATTAAAAGGGAAACTCTATATGATTTTTTCATTAACAGATGAAACCTATTCTGTATTATATAGTTGTAAAGCAATCGATCATAGGAAAAAACATCATGATTCTTGGTTTTTCATTTCTTTATTTGATCATTTATATTGGATTACTGGATGTGTTCTTGGAACTTTAATTGGCGAATGGGTACCGATTGATTTTACAGGAATTGACTTTTCGATGACTGCACTTTTTGTTGTAATTTTAATAGAGCAAATTTTAGGTAAAGGTAAAATCATCAAACAAGCTGCATTTATTGGTTTTTTATCTGGCATTATTTGCCTATTTATATTTGGTGGCGATAACTTTTTACTTCCATCCCTTATTATTACTGTAATCTTATTATCTGGTTACAGCTTAAAATCTTAGAAGAGGTATTCATATGACAACACAAACGATATGGTATTCTATACTTTTAATTGCAATCACTGCATTTTTCACTTTTTTACTACGCCTTCTTCCATTTTTGATTTTTAAAAATGGAGAAAGTATGCCAAAACTTTTAAAAAAAGTATCAGCAATTCTTCCTCCATCTATTATGGTAATTCTCATTATTTACTGTTTAAAAAATGATATTTTAACGTTTACCAACAGTACCATTGCATCTAGTATCGCTCTAGCACTCGTTGTAATTCTTCATGTTTGGAAACGAAATATCTTGCTCTCTATTTTTGTTGGAACAGTTACTTATATGATTTGTTTGAGACTTCTTTAAATAAAATGTGTCCACTTTCTTTCTTCTGTTTTAGGAAGTCCAAATTCTTTTTTCCCAAGTGCAATGCTCTTCATTAAAAATGTCATATTTCTAGCAAGCACTCGCATAGTTTGCATACCTTCTTCATCCATTGTCGCTTGACCTTGCTCGCGTCCATGAATATCATTCCAGTATTGACTTGCAGCAATCGGCATATTTGAAATGGTAAAATATTTGTTAAGTTCATCAAATGTAGAAGAACATCCTCCTCTTCTAGCACATACAACACTTGCTCCAACCTTCATACTCTTGTTAAAAGAAGTGCTATAAAAAAGTCTGTCTAAACATGCTACAGTAGTAGCATTTGCCGATGCATAATATACTGGTGTTGCTACAACTACACCGTCTGCTTCTTCAAATTTAGGTGCTAATTTATTTACTACATCATCAAATACACATTTTTTATTTTCTGCACAAAATCCACAAGCAATACATCCTCTAATTGCTTGATTTCCAATTTGTACTTCTTCTACCTCTATACCTTCTTCTTGAAATATTTCTTTCATCTGCGCAGTTGCAACAGATGTGTTTCCATTCATTCTTGGACTTCCATTAATAATTAATACTTTCATTCTTTTCCTCCATTACTTAAAGACAACTTCTACTATGCTATAATGTTATCTATTTGTTCTTTTCTTAATAGTATACCAACAAAATAAAATTAACAATTATTTTTTAATTCAAACGATATAAAATCAAGTTTTCCTATTCCAATAAATTTAAAATATAATGCTTTTTTACCTTTTGCCATATTAAGTTTGCCTGCAAAACTTTTAATCGCTTTTTTATTCATGTCAGACTCAATCTTAATTCGTCCTTGTATTTCTCTAAAATCTAAAAATTCTGACACTTGTATTTCTCCGCAACCATTACCTTGTACCTGTATTTGAATATGATTTGCCTCTCCCATATCAAAGTACTTAAATCCAGCTACTGCACCATCTCTCATATTTGCAATATACTGATTTGCATTGTCTTCTCGATCCTTTCCTTTCTGTGTAAAATATGGATGTTTCCTATATTTTACTTTTGGAAATTTACAATCATAACGCCCCGTTCCTTCTTTTGCCCACAAATTACATGCGATACGTGCTTCATAGCTTCCAATTCCTTTTAACGGACCACCATTTAAACCACAGCTTGTTATTTCTGCTTGCTTAAATTTTCCATCCTCTGTCAGTTCTAATAATTCTGCACAAGCTTGTCTTGCATAAGAGCTTCGATTAGTATGTCTATGATAAAAAATATACCATTGACCATTTAATTCAAGTAATCCTCCATGCGTATTTCCCAAATAATTCTTTGCCTGTAACTCATTTTCCTTTCCATCTATTCCTAGGTCTCCTAGATCCACTAATCTTCCTTCAAAAGTAAATGGCCCTTTGGGATGATTTGCAGTTGCATAACATAAATCATGATTATGCTCTGTAGAATATACAAAGTAATACTTGTCCTTCACTTTACGAATAGAACTGGCCTCAAAGAAGGCACGATTTTCAAAAGCACCTTCTCTTCCTTTTCTTGGAAATAAAAGTTCTGGTCCCTCTTTTATTGTTATCATATCTGCTTCTAACTCTAGTACCACACCTCCACTATTCAACAAATTACGTCCTCTTGTCGCAACAAATGGAACCTTCGTTGCAAATCCAGAATATAAATACACTTTCCCATCGTCATCTACAAACACTGCAGGATCAAATGGAAATTCTTCTCCACTTTTTCTCCCCCATACATGTCCATCTTTAAATCGAATAGTTCCATAATATTCATAAGCTCCTGCTGGTGTATTACAAACTGCAACTCCTATTTCTCCAAGAAAATCAATTCCATAATATAGATAAAATCTTCCATCTGGTCCTTTTGTTACATCTGGTGCAAACAACAAATGGATTCCTAATTTATTAGATGGATCCTGTTTTTTTCTATAAATTATTCCTTCATATTTCCAATTTGATAAATCATCTATAGGTGCTGACCAACACACATAATCATTGACACAAAAAAATGGCACCCCAAAGGCATCATGAGAACCATACACATATACTCGATCTCCAAATACGTATGGCTCCCCATCTGGCACATATTCCCAACTTGGTAAATATGGATTAAATACTTGCTTTTTCATTGAAATATATTACCTTTCTATCCCTTTTCTTGCATTTATTTTTTTATCATACGGATGCTTTATTTTTGTAATTTCCGATACATAATCAGCACGCTCTAAAAGTTCTTTTGATGGATTTCTTCCTGTTAAAATCACTTCAAGCGTTGCTCTTTTTGTATCTAATAACTCTACAAGAATTGTTTCATCTAACAAATTCGTGTCAATTGCACCTAAACATTCATCAATAACCAACATATCATACATTTCTAATTTTTCATTAGTTAAACTTTTTATTAAATCGTTATTATATTTTTTGCAAATTTCCTTTTCTTGTTCCGACATAGCATATGAAAACTTTTGAACAGGACTTTTTCCTTCTACTACAATGCCTTTAATTCCCTTTAAAATAGTAAGTTCACTGCTATTTCCTGATTTTAATAATTGTACAAATAAGACATTTGCACCACTACCAACCGCCCTAACAGTAGCACCAATTGATGTTGTAGTTTTTCCTTTTCCATCTCCGCAATAGATGTGAATTAAACCAAATTTATCCATAACTTTATTCCTAACTTTCTACAGATGCATCTTTATTTGTTATCTTTTTTAATGCATCTATTAATTTTTTATTTTCTTCTCTTTTTCTAACTGCAATACGATAAAATGTGTCATCTAATCCTATGTAATTATTACAACTTCTAATCAAGATTTCGTATTCCATCAAATCAGAAACAAGATTCTTTTTTCCACGAAAAAAAATATAATTTGCTTTTGATGGATAAACAAAAAATCCAAGTTTTTTTAATGATTCAATTAAAAGTATTCGTTCTTTTTCAATATATGTTTTTGTTTTTTCTACAAATTTCTTTTCTTTCATCGCGGCTATACCACATTTTGATGCAACCGTTGAAACTGACCATGGTTCCAAAACTTTTTCAAATTTCTTACATAACAATGTATTCCCACATAATGCATAGCCCAATCTAATTCCTGCCATTGCATACATTTTTGTAAATGCTTTTACTATAACAACATGTTCTAATTGTAATAAGTCATTTACAATAGAATACTTTTCTTCTTCTAATAGAAAATTTACAAAACACTCATCAACAATAAGAATTATTTTCTTCTCTTTACATTTTTTTGCAATTTCTAAAACAAGCTCTTTTTCACAAGGTATTCCTGTAGGGTTATTAGGATTACAGAGAAACATCATATCATATCTTTGATCTATCTTGTTTAAAATATCTGTAGTGATTGCAAATTCTTCTCCTAACAAATAATGATGACAACTACAAGAAACTTCTTTCAATGCTTTTTCATATTCTGAAAAAGTAGGAGCAACAAGAATTGCATTCTTCGGTCTTAGCGCATATACAATTCGGTAAATAAGGTTTGCTGCACCATTTGCACATGCAATATGTTCCACTGGTATTTTATGATATTGACAAATAGCTTCTTTTAATTCCATATTTTTATAGTCCGGATAAATTTCATATGCTTTAATATTTTTAACTAATGCTTTTTTTACGTTAGGTGGCATTCCCAAAGGATTAATATTTGCTGAAAAATCAAGTATTTCTTTTTTATAAGAATAAATATTTCCACCATGTTCATATTGTTTCAAAACAATACCTCCAATACCACTTTTATGAATCCCAACAATATAATTCCACAAATAGATGTAGCATACATTAATTTATTCGCAATTTTTATATCTTCTACTTGAATTTCTTGTATAGGATCTCCTATCGTTTTTTTCGTATATAACTTCCCAAAATAATAAGCATCTCCTGCTAATTGGACACCAAGTGCTCCTGCACATACAGACTCCGTTTTTGCACTATTTGGACTTGTATGATTTCTCCTATCTCTTTTATATATCTTATACGCATTTTTATAATTTAAATTTAATAAAAAAGATGCAATTATCATTAACCTTGCTGCAACAATTGCCGGAATATAATTAAAGAAATCATCTACCTTTGCAGAAAACTTTCCAAAATATAAATAAGTTTCATTTTTATATCCAATCATAGAATCTAGCGTATTCACACCTTTATACAAAAAACCAAGTGGAGCCCCTCCAATCAACATATAAATCATAGGCGCGATTACACCATCCGTTGTATTTTCTGCAATTGTTTCAACAACAGCTTTTGTAATTTCTTTTTCTTCTAAATGCTTCGTGTCTCTTCCTACAATCCACGAAAGATATTTTCTTGACTGAGCAATATCTTTTATGCTCAAATATTTATAAACTCTCATGCTTTCTGTTTTCAAGCTTTTTGTTGCAAAAATCTGATAACAAAAGAGTGTTTCTAGCATTATTTTTAAATGACTATTTATGCTTTTTGCTAATACGAGAAGAAATGTTGGAAGAAAAAAACAAATGCTTAAAATAATGATATTTAAAAGGACTCCTCCAATTAATTCTCCATTTTTATGTTTAGGCAATAATTTTCTTATATCTTTTTCACCCTTTGAAATAAAAGTTCCAATCAGACTAACAGGATGTGGCAAGGAATGTGGATCTCCTACAAACAAATCTATGATAAATCCTAATACTATCGCAATTAAAGTTTCCATTTTTCTATATTTAATGCCCTCTCCTTTTCTGTATCAAATAAAAATTTATATCCATTTGCATTTTCAACTTGCCAATGATAAAAACTCTTATTTGGTACAGAAAATAAATCTAAAATTGCCATAATTGTTCCACCATGCGCTATGATTGCAATTTCATTTAATTTGTTTTCTTTACAGATCTTAACAATGTCTAAAAAGCCTTTTTTACATCGTATTTTAAATTGATTCACACTTTCCCCATGATGTATCGTACTTTTTCCACCACTACGCAACCATTGGATATAAGATTTTGTATCTTTTAATTGCTCATACGTTTTTTTTTCAAACTCTCCAAAATCTATTTCAGAAATTTCCGGAATAATTTTTGTACAAAGATTCGGAAAGATCATTGTCTTTGTTTCAATACACCTTTTCATTGGACTTGAAAAAACCATTTGTGGTTCATTTACAAATGGTACAATTTTTGCAACCTCTTTCTTTCCAATTTCCGAAAGATTTTCGTTTGTTTTTCCAATGTATTGTTTCTTTTCATTTCCCTTTGTTTTTCCATGACGGATTATTATTATTTTTATATACATTCTTTCATCCTCATCAGATTTCATCTATTTATATATTCGCCCCTAGCGTTATAGTAATGAGCGCCAATAACTCACATATTATTAAAAAAAATCCAGCAAGGTCTCCTGTAATCCCACCAAATTCTTTAAAACATATTTTCGAGTAGAATAAAAACCAGAGAAAAACTACTCCAATCAATACCAGACTAATGGTAAGATTTAACACCAACAATACTACCAGTACAATAACCGTCTCAATCCATAAGACAACTTTTACTTTTTTCTTATCTGCATGATTTGAAAACAGATGTACAAGTCCTGTTTTTTTTGCCGTTTTAAAAGATACAATTGATAATGCACTCAAACATCTTGCAAGTGTCGGTACAAAGCATAATAAAATAATATGATTTGAATTTTCATAAAACTGAGCATATATTCCAACTTGCATCAATAATAACACACATGTTGCAATTACTCCAAATGCTCCTACATGAGGATCCTTTAATATTTCTAATTTTTTTTCTAATTCTTGTCTAGAATATCTAGCATCACAAGTATCTATAAATCCATCTAAATGAATTGCACCTGATAATAAAATTGGATGTACAACCATGATACAACTATATAAAATTTGTGAAACTTGAAAATACATCATAACATGATGAAGCATATATGTGATAGCACCAATTACCACTCCTACAAACGGAAAAAATAGCAACATGTATTTCATAGAATTTTTATTCCAATCTATTTTGGGCATTGGTATTGTACTGTACATAGAAAATGCAACAACACATCCTTTAAACAAACTTATCATAATTTACCATCCTTATTTTAATTTAAGTGTTTATATTTTTCAATTCTTGCTTCTTCAAAATTACTCATTTCATTATAGACACGTAATCCAAGCTGTATTAAAGATACTGCTGCCACTGCACCTGTTCCTTCTCCCAAACACATATCACAAGTCACTAATGGACTTAATTTTAATTCATTTAATATAAGTGCTCCTGCTGGTTCTGCCGAACAATGCGATGGTATCATATAATCACTACACTCTGGAATAAGTAGTTTTGCAATAAGAGCTGCTACTCCTGATATAAAACCATCAATGATTACTGGCATTTGAACGATTGCACCACCAATATAGAGCCCTACCATTCCAGCTATATCAAGACCTCCAACTTTACTCAAAACATCAAGCACATCTTCTTTTTGTGGCATATTTCTTTCGATTGCTTTATCAATTGCATTTATTTTTCTTGCTAATCCACTTGTGCAAAGTCCAGCACCTCTTCCTGTAACTTCTTCAATACTTTTTTCTAGTAAAACAGAAGCAATGGCTGCACTCGTAGTTGTATTTCCAATTCCCATTTCTCCTGTTAAAATGCAATGATATCCATCTTTTTTAAATTTTTTTGCCATACGAATCCCTACATTTATCGCTTTAATTGCTTGTGCTTTTGTCATTGCAGATTCTATTGTCATATCATTTGTGCCAAACATCACTTTTTCATTTCGCAGCCCTGCAACGTTTAAAGATGTATTCATCCCAATGTCTACAACACATATTTCTGCTTGAATTGTTTTTGCCATAATAGTGACAATCGACTTTTCTTTTGTCATATTTTCCGCCACAATAGCTGTCACCGTAGAATCTACTTGTGTAACACCATTTGCAACAACACCATTATCTGCACACATAACACAAACTACTGGTTTTGAAAGTTCTACATAATCTGTACATTGTATACCCGCTATTTGGATAATACAAGTTTCTAATTTCCCTAAGCTAGCAAGAGGCTTTGCAATATTATCCCATCTTTCTTTAGCCTTCTCCATAGATTGTTTATCAAGACCCCTTATTTCTTTTCTTAAAGTATCAAACATAGTTAGTCTCCCTTAGATTTTATAATAGACAAAAAAGTTACAACAATCTCTCGATTTTATCATAACTTTCCTTTCTATTCACTCTAAATTTTTATTTTATCGAAATGAAATAATTATTTCTATTATTCATGTCCAATTGTCATATTTGTTAAAAATTCATAATATTTTGCAATCGCACTATGATCCTTCTCTCCACAATCCCTATTATGTAACCACTGTAAAATTTCTTGAACATTTGCAGTCATTGGTACTGGTGCACCCACAGAATGCGCACAATCAAGAGCATTATTTAAATCCTTAATATGTAAATCTATTTTAAATCCTGGTTTATCATCACCTTCTAATATCATAGGTGCTTTTGCATTCATAACAGCTGAGCCTGCTAATCCACCTTTAATCGCTTCAAACACAAGCTCTGGATCAACTCCTGATTTTTGAGCTAATGTAAAAGCTTCGGCCATTGCTTGTATATTACACGCCACAATAATTTGATTTGCAAGTTTAGTTGTATTACCAGCCCCTATCTCTCCACAACGTACAACCGTAGCTCCCATTGTTAATAATAATGTTTTATATTTTTCAAAAACTTCTTTCGTTCCACCTACCATAAATGATAAGGTTCCATCAATCGCCTTAGGTTCTCCACCAGAAACGGGCGCATCAAGCATTTCGATCCCTTTTTCTTTTAATACAGTTGCAATTTCCTTACTTGCAACTGGATTTATAGAACTCATATCTATAAACACACTCCCAGGTTTCATATAATTTGCAACTCCATTTTCTCCAAGCATAACCTCTTTTACTTCTGGTGAATTAGGTAACATTGTTAAAACCACATCACATAAACTTCCAATCTCCTCCTTACTTGCACTGATTCCACCCACTTCACAAATCTCTTGAATACTATCTACATTCCTCCCGTTAACTAGTAACTTATATCCTGCATTTATCATATTTTTTGCCATTGGCTTCCCCATAATACCAAGCCCTATTAATCCTACTTTCATTTATTACCCCTTTCTTTACAAACGGTAGTGTCAAATTTCACTACCTTTTTTTCTTTGTTTCTTTCTTTAAAACTCTATATTTTCAAGGATTATATGACTTTTTTCAAATAAAAAAGCATTGACCCCCTAAAATCTAGTATAATTGAATCTATCAAAACACAA
>JBOFWM010000113.1:0-3814 GCA_051653625.1 Lachnospiraceae bacterium | reverse complement strand
TTGTAGCAAAAGCATTTGAAAATGAATATTGGAGAACATTAAAAGAAGGATATGAAGCAGCAGCAAGTTATCTTGCAGAATTGGGAATTGATGTGCAAGTTGATGTGCAAGCACCACAAGGAGAAACAGATGAACAAGGACAATTAGCAATTGTTAATAACATGATTAACCAACAATACGATTTATTGTTATTATCTCCAATATCTGATGCGAATTTAACTCCAGCTGTGGAAATCGCAAATGAAGATGGAATACCTGTTCTTAATGTTGCAGATGGATTGATTGCAGAAGCGCCTTATTTTACTGGTCCTAGAGCTTATCAAAGTGGTGAATTGGTAGCAGAATGGATGGCAGGAAAATTGAATGGAGAAGGACAAGTAGCAGTTGTTATTGGAATGCCAAAAGCATTTGCAGCAAGACAAAGAACATCAGGATTTGAAGACTGGATGGCAAAAAATGCAACAGGAATCGAAATTGTGGCTAAGCAAAATGCGGATTGGGACCGCCAAGCTTCAAAAGAGTTAGCGGAGACATGGATGCAACAATATCCTGATTTAAAAGCAATCTTTTGTAATAATGATACGATGGCATTGGGTGTTGTAGAAGCTGTAGAAGAAGCTGGTGCTGATATTTTAGTAGTTGGAGTAGATGGAATAGGGGAAGCATATGATTCTATTCGTGCTGGAAAATTAGATGCAACAATTGATTCATTTCCATATTATAAATCTCAAATTGCTTTAGAGTGTGGATTGCGTGCACTTGCAGGACAAAGTGTTCCAAGAGTTGTATGGACACCACAAGCGTTAATTGATTCGACAAACGTAGATGAAAATCCAGAAGAAGTGATTGGATGGAGTTATGCAGATTTTGTAGTTGAAAATTAAAAAGAATAATTTAAATTAAGGTACAGAGAAAATGAATATATTTTCTCTGTACTAAAATTATAAAGGGGATACAGAATGGAAAATGCTGTAGAATTTAAAAAAATTAATAAATACTTTCCAGGTGCACATGTATTAAAAGATGTTTCTTTTTCCATCAAATCGGGTGAAGTGCATGCACTTTTGGGAGAAAATGGTGCAGGAAAATCGACATTACTGAATATTCTTCATGGAGTGTATTCAGAGTATGAAGGGGATGTTTTATTGCATGGAGAGAAAGTAACGTTTAAAAATGCTAATGAAGCAATTACAAAAGGAAAGATTTCAAAAGTGCATCAAGAGGTATGTGCAGTAAAAGATTTAACCGTGGGACAAAATATAACATTAGGATATGAACCAACATCAAAAGGTTTTATTAATTACAAAAAATTAAACAATGAAGTAAATGAGATTTTAACAAGCTTAAAGTGTAAATTCAAGGCAACGGATATAGCAAACAATTTGACGGCAGGCGAACTGCAAATGATGGCGATTGCCAAAGCTCTTTTTCACAAATCAAAAATCATTTCATTAGATGAGCCAACAACATCATTAACAATAAAAGAAACAGAAGCTTTATTTGAAGTAATTGAAAAATTAAAAAAGCAAGGAATTACAATACTATATGTAAGTCATAAATTAGAAGAAATCTTTCAGATTTGTAGTAGAGCATCTATTTTAAGAGACGGAGAATATATTAAAACAGTAGAAATAGCAAAAACTAACAGAGCAGAATTGATTCGAAATATGGTCGGTAGAGATGTTGCGGCAGTTGCCACAAGATTAAAACATGACATTATAAGTAACGAAGTATTATTGAAAGTAGAAAAATTAGAATCAAGAAAAAAATTTAAAGACATATCATTTGAACTACATAAAGGAGAAATATTAGGTTTTTTTGGATTAGTAGGAGCGGGAAGAACCGAGGTAATGAGAGCATTATTTGGTGCGGATAGCAAAACGGGTGGAACTGTTTATTTAAAAGGAAAAAAAGTAGAAATTAAAAATACAAATGATGGAATTCGATTGGGAATAGGATTAATACCAGAAGAAAGAAAAACACAAGGATTTATAAATTTACAAACAAATATAGAAAATGCAGCGCTATCCTCACTTGAAAAATATACAAAAGGAATGTTTGTAGATCAAAAGAAGAAAATAGAAAATTGTGAAACGTATATTAAAGAGTTAGATATTCACCCAGCAAAAGCAGATTTCTTAACATCAAATATGTCTGGAGGAAATCAACAAAAAATTATTTTAGCAAAATGGATGGCAACAGATGTAGAAGTTATGATTTTTGATGAACCCACAAAAGGTGTAGATGTTGGTGCAAAAGTTGAAATTTATAGAATTATGGAAGAAATTGCAGCAAGAGGAAAAGGCGTAATTTTAATTTCATCTGAATTACCGGAGGTAATGGGTATGAGTGATAGAATAATTGTAATGAGTGAAGGAAAAATTACAGGAGACTTAAAAAAAGAGGAATTTAATGAAAGTAATATTTTGAACGTTGCAATAGGAGAGATATAAAAGAAATTCTATCAAAAAATTATTAATTTAAGAAAGGTGTGGTTAAAAAATGAATAACTTTATAAAAAGTAAGAAAAGAGAATTGGTTGTATTAATTACAATAGGTATTATGACTTGTATTTTTACACTTTTAAATCCAATCTATTTTACTGGAAGAAATTTTTTATCAATTATGCAACAAGCAACTATTAATGGAATATTAGCAATTGGAATGACTTATGCAATTATAACGGGAGGAATTGATTTATCCATAGGATGTACATTTGCAATCGTTATTGTAACGGTTGGAAAAATGACGGTAGCAGGAGTGTCACCAATTGTAGCAATACTATTAGGTATTTTGCTGGGAGCAATTATGGGATGTATTAATGGGTTGCTAATAACAAAAATGAGATTACAAGCATTTATAGCAACGCTGGGTACCATGTCAGTATATAGAGGGATTGCATATGTAGTAACGGGAGGATGGCCAGTATTAAATATACCAGATAATTTTAGATGTCTATTAAATACAAGAATCACAGTATTAGGTGGAGTTAATGTATATACTTTTGTTTTTTTAATTGTTGCAATTATAGCGGGAATAATTTTAGCAAAAACAAAGCTAGGGAATTATATCTATGCAGTTGGAGGAAATGAAGAGGCAGCAAAGCTTTCAGGTGTAAATGTTGATAGGATTAAAATAAAAGCATACGCAATAACTGGAATGTGTGCAGCAATGGCAGGAATGATACAGTTAGCGTCACTTGGAACGGGAGAACCAACTGCTGGATCGGGATATGAGCTTGATGCGATTGCAGCGGCAGCAATTGGAGGAACAAGAATGGCAGGAGGAAAAGGGACCATATTAGGAACTGTATTTGGAGCGATATTATTAGCAGCTTTAAAAGTAGGGTTAATAGTTTTGAATGTGGATACCTTCTGGCAATATATAGTAACTGGTATAATTATTATAATTGCAGCATACTTTGAATTTATTCAAGAAAAGCTTACATATTTAATGTCAAAAAAATAAGTAGATATAAAGAAAAATACTATAGAATATAATTATGAAGATAGTATATTTGTAGAGACTAATATATCTTCATAGAAATCTTTGTCACACACTTAGATTCATGATTTACAGCCAACTCATCTAGAATTGCTTCTTTATATAAAAATGTTCCAACATCTAATTTATTTTTCTTTATATAATCAAGAATTCTATGATATGTTTGACCTGTATCGTAATAATTACCAGTAATATAAGTAGTTAAATATTCTCCTGCCGACTTAATGTGGCAGGAGTTTTTTGATATAGGGGTAGAAATTTTTGTACAAAAATAGGCATAAGTATCCCAATTCATAGAGTGAAGATCAGA
>JBOFWM010000112.1:0-4465 GCA_051653625.1 Lachnospiraceae bacterium | reverse complement strand
CGGAACTGGCAGACGCGCTAGACTTAGGATCTAGTGGGAGACCGTGCAGGTTCGATTCCTGTCATCCGCAGTAAACAATAGGTCAACATAGAAACACCTCGCTTTTCGAAAGAAAGGCGGGGTGTTTTTATGTTCTGGGAAAAGGTTTCAAATCGGATAAACACTTGAATAAAATAAAAAAAATTAATCTTGACTTTATTTTATGTAAGCGTATAATTAATTTTAAAGAAGGTTCATATTACGAAATAGTGTTCCAGAATATGAAACTTCAATGTATCTAAAATAGTAAAATTGTTATTATCATAAAGAAAGCTCTATGATAATAGCAAGATAAATTTCTTGTATCAAAGCGGAGTGTACAGGAAACTTTTAATAAGTATCTAGTAAATATTAAACATTTTGAAAGTGAGGAAAATGATGAATCAGATTTTAGAACAAATTGAAAAAATTGGAATTGTACCTGTAGTTGTATTAGACGATACAAAAGATGCAGAACCTTTGGCAAAAGCGTTATGTGAAGGAGGTCTACCATGTGCAGAAGTTACTTTTCGTACTGATGCAGCAGAAGAATCTATTCGTATTATGGCAGAGAAATACCCAGACATGTTAATTGGAGCTGGAACAGTTCTGACACCAGAACAAGTAAACCGTGCGGTAAATGCAGGAGCAAAATTTATAGTAAGTCCAGGATTAAATCCAAGAGTTGTAGAGTATTGTATTAATAGAGGTATCCCAGTAACACCTGGTACAGCAAATCCAAGTAATATTGAAACAGCATTAGAATTTAATTTAAATGTTGTAAAATTTTTCCCAGCAGAACCACTTGGTGGTCTAAACATGATTAAAGCTATGGCAGCGCCATATGTAGGTGTAAAGTTTATGCCAACAGGTGGAATTAATCCAGAAAATGTAAAAGAATATTTAGCATATGACCGCATTCTTGCATGTGGCGGTAGTTGGATGGTAAAAGACGAATTGATCAAAGCTGGTAATTTTGAAAAGATTAAAGAGTTGACAAGAGAAGCAGCAAATATTGTAAAAGAAGTAAGGGGAGAATAAACTAATGGAATTAAATATAAGAGCAAAAGAAGATTGTGTTTTTGATGCAGTATCATTAGGTGAAGTAATGCTTCGTTTAGATCCAGGTGAAGGAAGAATTCGTACAGCAAGAAATTTTCGTGCGTGGGAAGGTGGCGGAGAGTATAATGTAGTACGTGGTCTTCGTAGATGTTTTGGTATGAAAACAGCTGTAATTACTGCATTTGCAGATAATGAAATTGGAAAACTTATGGAAGATTTCATTTTACAAGGTGGTGTTGATACTTCACTTATCAATTGGATGAAGACTGATGGAATTGGACGTACTTGCAGAAATGGTATTAACTTTACAGAAAGAGGATATGGTATTCGTGGTGCAGTAGGATGTTCAGATCGTGCTAACACAGCAATTTCCAAAGCTAAACCAGAAGATTTTGATTTTGAGTACATTTTTGGTACACTTGGCGTTCGTTGGTTACATACAGGCGGAATCTATGCTGCATTATCAGAGCAATCATGTGAAACTGTTATTGCTGCAATTAAGACCGCAAAGAAATATGGAACTCTTGTTTCCTATGATTTGAACTATCGTCCATCTATGTGGAGTGCAATTGGAGGATTAGAGAAAGCACAAGAAGTAAACAAGGAAATTGCAAAATATGTTGACGTTATGATTGGTAATGAAGAAGACTTTACAGCATGTCTTGGATTTGAAATCGAAGGAAATGATGAAAATTTAAAAGAATTAAACATTGATGGATATAAGAAGATGATCAATGACGCAGTAAAAACATATCCAAACTTTAAAGCAGTGGCTACTACACTTCGTGAAGTGAAGACAGCAACCGTTAATGATTGGAGTGCACTTTGCTGGGCTGGTGGTGAAATTTATAAATCAAAAGATTACAAAGGACTTGAAATTATGGATCGTGTTGGTGGTGGAGATTCCTTTGCATCTGGCCTAATTTATGGTTTAATGACTACAAAAGATGCAGAAATTGCAGTAAACTATGGAGCAGCTCATGGAGCACTTGCAATGACAACACCTGGTGATACAACAATGGCAAGCAAGGATGAAGTAGAAGCAATCATGGGTGGTGCAGGAGCAAGAGTACAGCGCTAATAATTGCTTAAAGGATTTGATGGAATTTGAGATGGGATATAGTGAAATATAGGAGGGCAAAGATGAAAGAGTTTAATGAAGTATTGGAGGGAATATGTATACAACATCAATTAAATTAAGCAAAAAATATGATTATTTAGCAGAAAAATTTATCAAAGCATACGAATTCTTACAAAGAACAGATTTAGACACATTTGAAGAAGGTAGTGTAGAAATCGACGGAAAGGATGTAGTTGCAAATTTTCAGTTTTATACAACGGTAGATGAAAAAACTGCACCATTTGAAACACATGATAAATTTTTTGATATTCAGTTTATGATCAAAGGAACAGAAGGTTTTGGTTATGCAAAAAGAGAAGATTTGATTGTATCAGAAGAATATGATGAAACAAGAGACATTACTTTTTATGAGAAACCAGAACATAGTGGAATGATTATCTTAGAAGAAGGCGATTTTATTGTTGTAGCTCCAGAAGATGCTCATCAACCACGTTGTGCAGTTGGAGAAGCAAAAGCTGTAAAGAAAATTGTAGTTAAAGTTCGAGTATAATAAAAAAACTTAAAGTAGATAAGGGTTTTATCCGACAGAATATTTCTGTCGGATTTTTTTATGAAAAAGAGCATATAGTAAAGAGTAGATAAACTCCTGCAAAGTACAACTACAAAAGTGAATAATTGTACATTTTTACTTGATAGTATATAATTATTTCGTAAATGTTTAAAACAACTTAGAGTTTAGGAATGTAAGGAGAGTTATAAATGAATTATACAGACTTATTTAATCTTCAGATTATGATGTTTATTCTCATGGGGATTGGATATTTTTTGAGGAAAAAAGAAATTATTAATAAATCTGGGAAACTGGTTCTAACAGAATTAGTAATTAATCTAATTCTGCCGAGCAATATCATATCTGCATTTTACATCGAATTTTCTAAAGAAATTCTTATGAAAGGATTTCAGATAATGGTGATATCCTGTCTTATTCAGATTGGATGTTTCATTCTTGCTCGTACAATTTACCAAACGTATCCGAAAGAAAAGAAAATGGTTTTGCAATATGGTACGATTTGCTCGAATGCAGGATTTCTGGGGAATCCAGTAGCAGAAGGAATTTATGGTCCGATCGGGCTTCTTTATGCATCGATTTACCTGATTCCGCAAAGAATCATAATGTGGTCTGCAGGAGTATCCTTTTTTACAGAAAGTTCAAACAGGAAAACACTGGTAAAGAAGGTAGTGACACATCCATGTATTATTGCAGTATTTATTGGAATTGTTTTCATGGTTTCTCAGATTCAACTTCCAATATTTTTGAGTAATACCATTGATAGAATAGGAGACTGTACTACACCAATCGTTATGCTTTTGATTGGTTCAATTCTTGCAGAAGCAAATTTAAAGAGTATGGTAACAAAGACAACATCTCTATACTCAATTCTTCGTTTAGTAGTGATTCCGGCCCTTGTACTAATTGGCTGTAAGATTGCAGATGTATCGGCAATTGTAACTGGCATATCTACTATTTTAGCGGCAATGCCGGCAGGAACAACAACAGTAATTCTAGCAGTGAAGTATAATGGAGATGAAGAATTTGCTACAAAATGTGTGGTACTTACAACTATATTATCTATGGTTATGATTCCTATATGGTGTGTGATTATTTCGTTTTTATATCAAATTTAAAGCAAGAATAAGTATAGTTAAAACATATTTCTGGTTGACGGATTATCAATTAGCTTACCATCTTTGGTGAATCGCGAGCCGTGACAAGGGCAATCCCATGTGTGTTCGGAGTTGTTCCACTTTAAGGCACAACCAAGATGTGGGCAGCGAGGTACTGTCGGAGTAAGGAAATTTACTACTGTTTCAAATCCATTCACAGCTAGTTGTGGACGCAGAATGGTGCGTGATGGATGAAATACATCTGAATAGGGATTATCTTTGCCAGAAATCATATCCGAAAGAAGTGTTGCCCAACGATATTTTACTTTTGCACAAGGATAATGACGTTTTGCAAAGTCCTCAAGCTCTGCGTAATTACCGCCGTTCTTACCAGTTCGGTGATCTCCATCACCAATGAGCAAAAGATTCTCGTAATTACGAAAGGACATTCCTTTTTGTGCTTCATCAACATACATCCCATTTTCATCATATGCATTTTCTAATACGGGATTTACTTAGAGTAACAAAAAAGCTACGATATGCAAAAGGAGGGCAACACCAAAATGGTGCTGTCCTCCTTAAATGTAATCAAGATTATCTTTAGTTTGAGTAAAAAAGCTCATATCAAGCGAATGCTCA